>NZ_JBQOUY010000015.1:0-61544 GCF_052216985.1 Acidaminococcus nyctereutis | reverse complement strand
CGATTCCGTTCTCGGATTTTACTGCTTTCGATGGTGAAATTAAAATAAAAACAGACATGAGCAAAAATCGCTCACGTCCGTGTGTGGTAGATGAATTGGAGCTTACCCCAACATTTGACAAAGAACCTGAAAATAGGGGGCTGCCGCTTATGCGACAGTCCCCTATTTGGGTCTCGAGTCTCGCGTCGTGAGTCTCGAGCCGTTGGAAAGAACCCTTCCTGCGGCCAGGTTCTTTTGAAAGTGCAAAACCAGAATCGTGCTTGGATAAAGAAACGATTGCCTTATCGTTGTCGAAACTGATTTTATACATTCTAAAATTTGCCTGCAAATTTTTCAGGCGGCTCGAGACATGAGACTCGAGACCGGTGCGTCTCTGACGCACCTTACACAATCTTCCTCTCATAGGGATCACTGCTGATCCCTTATCTTCTTGCGCATCAGCAGTTTGATGCCTCCGGCTTCCAGAATCTTCATGGCCTGGGTCCCCAGTTTCTCACAGGGATAGGTTTCCCCAGTTTCCTGCACCATCACCTGATACTTTTCCAGGTCCAGGGTCAGGGTCATCCCATCTTTCACCTTGTCCTTCAGTCCCTTGCAGATAATGGGCAGAAGTCCCAGATTGATGGCATTCCGGAAAAAGATCCGGGCAAAAGAATCTGCCAGTACCGCTTTTGCACCCATATTTAAAAGCGCGATGGGGGCATGTTCCCGGGAAGACCCGCAGCCAAAATTCCGGCCGGCCACCACCATGCCTCCTTTGGGGAAACTGGCAGCGATGTTTTCATCCACTCCGCACAAGCAGTGGCTGCCGATTTCTTTGGGGTCTACGATATCCAGATACTGCCCCGGATAGATTTGATCCGTATCGATATTGTCTCCCACTACGATGATTTTTCCCGTTACCTTTGTTTCCATCTTTGCTTCCTCCCTCACCCTACAGATACTTCCGAGGATCTGTGATATATCCGGTCACCATGCTGGCGGCCACTGTAGCCGGGCTGGCCAGGTACATCAGGGCATCCGTGGATCCCATCCGTCCCGGGAAATTCCGGTTGGTACTGGTGATGCATACCTCTCCGGCGGTCAGCACCCCTTCATGGGCTCCCAGGCAGGCCCCACATCCAGGGGTGGAAATGGTCGCTCCAGCTTTGATCAGATCCTGGATATACCCTTTTTCCAGGCATTTCTGCATCACTTCATTGGAAGCCGGAATCACTACCAAGCGGGTATATTCCGTGATATGTCTTCCTTTCAGGATCTTGGCGGCAATGGCAATGTCTTCTTCCCGTCCCCCCGTGCAGGATCCGATATATCCTTGGTTCAGCTTCACCGGTCCCTGAGCCACCACACTGGAGAGGGTATGGACATTTTCCACACTGCTGGGGCAGGACAGTTCCGGTTCCAATTGGGAAACGTCGAAAGTATAGCTTTCTGCATAGGTATACCCTGGGTCGGTGTACTGCACTTCAAAGGGACGGACGACACGGGCCTTTACATAATCCAAGACCGCTTGATTCGGCTGCATATAGGCGGTCTTGGCGCCCATTTCTACTGCCATATTGCAGATGGTCATCCGTCCAGCCACATTCAGGTTCTCTACATAGCTGCCAGTGAAATCAATGGCTTTGTACACAGCACCATCAGCCCGGATCTTCCCCAAGACGGCCAGGATCACATCCTTCGGGAATACCCCTTTGGGGGCTTCCCCTTCCAGCCGCACTTCGATGATTTCCGGGATCCGGAACCACAGTTCCCCCGTCATCAGGATGGTAGCCATATCTGTAGCCCCACATCCGGTCCCTACCGCACCAAAAGCACCATGGGTAGTCGTATGGCTGTCCGTAGCTACCACGATCATCCCAGGATAGATCAGCCCGGCTTCCGGCATCACCTGATGGCAGACCCCGCTGTTGGTATCAAAATGATATTTCAGGTTGTTCTTCTGGGCAAATTCCCGCATTTCCTTGTGATTCTGGGCACTCTTGATGGTAGGACAGGGAGCATAATGGTCGAAGACAAAAGCGCAGCGGGTATTGTCCCAGACCTTTTCCCCTCCCATCTCATAAAAAGAGTAGACCGTCTGCAGATACAGATCATTGATTTCTGCAAAGTCCACCTTGGCCATCACGATTTCACCGGTTTCTACCGTCTTTTTCCCGGCATTCTTTGCAAAGATTTTCTCAATGGCATGCATAATAGCTGTTCTCCTTTCAGCGGTTGGCCTCAATCATTTTTTCTAGTTCCCGGATGACAGTTTCCGGTTTTTCTTCCGGTACAAAATGCCCACAGCCTGGGATTCCATAACCAGTTACATGATTGGCCAGCTTCTTCCAGATACCCAATACATCCCAATACTTGCAGATATTTCCATTGGATCCCCACAAACAACAGATGGGGGTTTGAATGGTACGTCCCAAATCTGCCATATCCAGCTTCCAATCGATGGTTGCACTTGCCCGATAATCCTCGGCAATGGCATGGACTGTAGCCGGTTTAGAATAATACCGGATATATTCGCGTACGATATCTTCCGGAAATTGCTGCTTTCCAATGGTTCCCGGAATGGTTTTCTTGCGGATATTGCTGCGGATGAAATAGGCAGGTTCTGCACCCAAGAAAGTTTCTGGAAAAGGCTCCGGCTGAATATAAAAGAACCAGTGCCAATACTTCGTGGCGATTTCCCGATCTGTTCTGTTATAAACATCAAGGGTAGGGATGATATCCAGCAATAGGCAGGATTTGATTTTCTCCGGATAGTCCAGCATCATACGGTGACATACACGCCCGCCACGGTCGTGTCCGGCAATATGGAATTTCTGATACCCCAATTTTTCCATGACAAATACCTGATCCCTAGCCATCGCCCTTTTGGAATACGTAGAATGGTCAGGCAATCCATGGGGCTTGCTGCTTTCTCCATAACCTCTCATATCCGGTATGACCACACGGTATCTCTCCGCCAGACGGGAGGCTACAGCATACCAAGTCAGATGGCTTTCCGGGTGCCCGTGCAGCAGCAATACAGCCTCATGCCCACTTCCCCCACACCAAGCATGGATTTTCACTTCTCCGGTATCGATGATCCGATGTTCAAAACCTGCAAAATATTTCTCATTGATATCCATATTTTTCTCCTTATGATTTATTCTTGATTTCCCCTCTGTTGTTGCCAGCCTTCAAGCAGATTCCTTTCTTTTTCAGGTGGGAAAAAACAGAGGCGAAAGCAGAAACATGATGAGCAGTAATATGATGCTGAGTGGAATCCCTACTTTGACAAAATCTTTAAAGCGAAACCCTCCCTGCATGACGATTACGGTTGTCGGAGATGCCAGGGGTGTAGTAATGGCAATGGCTGTCCCAATGATGACCGGGACGCAAAAATAGAGTACATTGATATTCATTGCCATACCCAGCGAAAGTGCAATAGGGATGACAATGGCATTGGCCGCAGTGTTGCTCATGAATTGGGAAAGGAACCAGCCGACCAGACCCATTGCGACCATCATCATGGGAAGACTGGCCTCGCTGCCGCCCATCAACTGCAAGAACGCATGGGCAATGACTTTCCCGGCACCACTGGCATCCAGCCCATTGGCCATCGAAGTGACTCCTGCCATGACGATCAGCACGTTCCAATCACAAGAACGGATCGCCGCTTTCATCGAGATACAGTGGGTCAGGCAGAGAACAGCCACACACAGCAGCGAAACAATGGCGACATTCCAGATCCCAGAAATGAAGCCTGCAATCATCAAGAAAAATACTACAAGGTTCAAAATCGGTTTCCACCTGGGGACTTGCTTCATATTTACAGCAGGGAGTTCCACCACCGGATCTTCAAAATCAAAACTTTTCTTCATAATCCAATATCCTGCCGTAGCAAAGTAGAGCGTACTGACGGCCAAAAGGATCAGTGTAATCGGTGCCATGGAAAAAAATCCCAGATTTCCTCCCGCTTCATTGACCATAGCCCCAGCCATGGAAACAGCGGCAGCTCCTGACAGAGACAAAGGCGATCCGATGGTGCTCATCATCCCCACAGGCATCAACAGATTTTTGGCTTTGACCTTGCCGTGGGATTCCATGGCAATAGACCGGGCAACAGGCACCATAGTCGCGGCAATGGCGGAATTGGTCGTAAAACCAGTAATCAGCCCTGTAAAAAGAGAAATCGCTGCAACCAGCGCACGCTCACTTTTTTGGGCCATCTTCCGGAACAGCAAGTCACTGACCTTTTGGATTGCACCTGTTTCAAACAACCCATTGCATATGATCATCGTCGCCCCACAAAAAACAATCGTGGTATTCCCAAAATAAGCATATGCCTTTCCTAAAGGCTGGATCCCAGTCAGCGACATCGCCAGTGCAGCCAACATGGAAGTCACCGCCAAGGGAATCCGATCATTCATAACCAGCAACATGGTCATCACTAAGATGACGATAGCAATCGTACTTTGCTCCATAACTTTCTCCTCGCTCTCCTGTACTTTTCTCCCGCTGGCCAATCGGAAAGTTTCGTTATGTTGATTATATATTCAGATAATGTTAAAATCTAATTGATGTATTTTATATTTCCATCAATTTTTTTGATGAAGAAAGTAGAGAACATGGAAAACTATTACAAATATATTTATGCCGCTTATAAACTAGGCAGTTTTACCAAGGCTGCCGAAAAGCTCTACGTTACCCAGCCTACCCTCAGCATGGCCATAAAAAAAGTGGAGGATCATTTGCATATGCCGCTTTTTTATCGGGAGGGCAAATCCGTTACTTTGACTCCTGTAGGCAAGCTCTATATCAAAAGTATCGAAAAAATGATGTCGATTGAAACCGACCTGCAAGCCGAAATCCGTGACATCGAACGATTGGAAACTGGGACCGTACGGATTGGAGGCACTCAATACATCAATTCCTGTATCCTCCCCCCTGTCATAGCACAGTTCATCCAAAGATATCCCAAGATCGACATCCAGCTGAAAGAACAGGAGCCCAGTAAAAACCTCACCGATCTTGCGAAAGGAAAAATCGACTTCTGCTGCAATGCAGGCACGATAGATATTCCAGATTTTAAAAAAGTCCCTCTCTTCCAGGATCAAATTTATCTCGCCGTTCCAGATGCCTATAATCAGCCGGACTGGCTGCCATGGGAATTGGATTTAGAGGGTCCGCCTTGGTCAGAGCCAAAATCCATTCCCCTTTCAGATGCCTTGTTCCAGCTTCCCATCATCCTTCTGGCGGCACCTTCCAATCTCCAGGCCTGTGTCAGGAATGCTTATGCAGATGCCCATCACCAGCCCCATATCGTTCTGCAAGCAGAACAGCAGGAAACTTCCCTTCAGTTGGCCTGTGCAGGAATTGGTGCTGCCTTTGTGGGAGAACAGATGCTCAGGCATCGAAAGCCCAAGGCAATGCACATCTATAAGATTGATCACCCAAGCCTGCACCGGACATTCTATCTGCTGACAAACAAAAAGCGATATCTTACCAAAGCCGCATCCGCATTTGCTGCACTGTGGAAAAAAGCAGCCGGAGAAACACTCTGGCAGTAACCAAAAGCAGCCGGACATCCACAAAACCAGTTGTGTACCGACAACAAAAAAGGGTGTGAAAAAACTCACACCCCCGGTCGCGAGCCGCGGCTAAACGATCTTCCTCTCATAGGGATCACTGCTGATCCCTTTGGCCAGGATCTCTTTGGCCCATTCCTGGGCACAGAACAGGGAATGATCCTTGTAATTCCCGCACTCCTTCTCCTTCGTCCCGGGCACCTGGTCCCAGGTGGTCTTGACCACAAGTTCTAAAGCTTCCTTCAGGGCCTTGGCCACGTCTTTGGGGTCATGGATGCCCCAGCACAGGAGATGGAACCCGGTGCGGCAGCCGAAAGGAGAGCAGTCCAGATACCCTTTGATCCGGGGCCGCAGGTACAGGGCCAGCAGATGCTCCAGAGTGTGCATCCCGCCCGTAGGGATTTCCTGCTGGTTGGGCTGGCAGAGCCGGATGTCGAAGTTGGAAACGATATCCCCGTGTTCCCCGGTCTCCTGACCGATCAGCCGTACATAGGGCGCCTTGACCTTGGTATGGTCCAGGGTGAAACTTTCGATGATGACTTTTTCCATTTATATACCTCCAATAGCAGGGGCTGTTGCACATGCAACAGCCCCTATCCTCACTTCTGCATCGCCGGGTTGTCCCGGTTGGCGATTTTTTTCTGGTACTCTTCCTTGACGAAATTGGTGGCCAGCATGTCGATGTCTTCCACCGTGGCCACCCCGTGGCGCAGGTTTTCTTCCAGGAAAGGATACAGCAGTTCGATCTGCTCCTTTTTGTCGATCATGGTGATGATCACCGGCAGGTTGATGGCCTCGGAGACGCTGATGAACAGTCTCCGTTCCTTCCCCCGCACCCGGCTCCCATAGCCCTGGGTCCCCCGGAGCACCGTACAGCCAGCGATTTTGTATTTCCCGGCAATGTCAAAGATTGCTTTGTAAAAAGGTTTGTCCTTGTAAAAGAAATCTTCGCCTACATAGATGGTCAGTTTGGTCAGTTTCAGGAATTCAGCAGCCATACGTCTTCCCTCCATTTCGGATAAGTTTGTCTTTTCTTGGTTTTATTGTAACATAAATTCATTTTTTCCGTAATAGGGAAGGCGGGTGTGAAAAGACTTTTCAGGAAGAAGGCAGATTTAAGACGTCAGACCGGCCCTTGCGGGCCTTTCAGAAGTCAGACGTCAGATTGACCTGCGATAAGCAAATCGGACCTGCTGCTTAACCGAACAAAAGCTGACGTCTGACGTCTCAAGGCCCTCTGGGCCGTGTCTGCCTTCTTTTTTCCCTTCACAACACTTTTTTGCACTTAATGACGGTCTTTTTCCACCCAGGGAGGAAGTCCTTGTTTCCTGACGAATGATATCACCATTGGACCCTTGCAAAAATAACAGAAAGATGGTGATTCCATGAAAAACGCTACCACTGTTGCCCTGGATCTGGGCACGTGGCAGGAAGAACAAGCCTTAGACGCAGCCTGCTGTCGGCTCCTGGCCAACAAAATCATTTTGGTCCACATTCTCCAGGGATGCCTTCCAGAATACGAGCATTGTTCCATTCCCGAACTGCTTCCCTGTCTGGAGGGTACGCCTGCCGTCTGTTCTGTCGCTGTGGATCAAGATGTCCAGGACCCCGGACGCAGCAGAGGCGAAAATACGGCGGACAAAAGCATCACGGAAGGGAATGTGAATTTTGACATCCTGTTTTCAGCACGTACCCCCAATGGCAGCGAATCCCGACAGATTTTCATCAATGTGGAGAGCCAAGATACCTGGAGTCCTGGTTATCCCCTGCTAAAGCGGGCTGCCTATTACTGTGGAAGGCTCCTGTCCCGGCAGAAAGGGATTGTTTTCCAGCATTCTGACTACCAGAAACTCCAGAAAGTCTATTCTCTCTGGGTCTGTCTGGACCCGCCGAAATCCAAGCAGAACACCCTGACTGCATTCCGTATGAAAGAGGAAAATTTGGTGGGACAAGCCAAATATGATAAAATGAATTATGATATAGTGTCCATGATGCTGATTTGCCTGGGACAGCCGGACCGCCAGCAGGAAGATATCATCCACCTGCTCAGCGTCCTCTTGTCCACAGAAATGGACCCTGACGTAAAGAAAGAAATCCTGGAACGGGAATATGATATTCCCATGACTGTTGAGATGAAAAGGGAGGCGGAAACCATGTGCGGTATCGGACACGCCATTGCAAAGAAGAACTTGGAAAAAGGCTTGGAAAAAGGCCGTATGGAAGAACGGGAAGCCAATATTGTTGCCATGCTCAAGGAAAAGATCCCTATGGCAACCATCTCCCGGATCACCCATTATTCCCTGGACCAGATCCAGAAGCTAGGGAAATTGCATGGGCTTCTTTAGGTTGGAAAACGCTTTGGGCGTTTTCCTTCCGAATGGAAAGGCCGCCGGAACCTCCGGCGGTCCTGTCACTGGTCACTTGTCTCTGGTCACTGGACGAAGGAAAGAACCCGCGGCTGGCGGGTTCTTTTTTTATGGAAAACAGCTCTTGCTATACGATTTCAGACCGGCCCTTGCGGGCCTTTCAGAAGTCAGACATAAGCTTGTTGGCGATAAGCAGGATGGACCTGCCTTTAAGCCTAACAAAGCTGACGTCTGACGTCTCAAGGCTCTCTGGGCCGTGTCTGACATCTTTTCATGATGTCTCAAGGCTCGTTAGGGCCGTGTCTGATTTCTTTGCAAGGCCTCCCGGCTCTTTTGAACACCAACGTACCGTGTTCCTTAATTTCCCCTATACATTTTTTCTGTTCAAGCATACATCGACAAAACGTTCAATGACCTGGAACACTTCATCCTGGACCCAGTATGCTCCCCCATGGCCGGCGCCCGGTATCACATACCGTTCACTGGGTACACTCTTAGCCCTGAGTGCCTGGAAAAGCAGATTAGTCTGGCTGGGCGAAACTTCTGGATCCTCGCTTCCATGCATGAGCAGGACAGGTGAACTTTTTTCACTGATATAGCAAAGGGGATTGGCCGCAGACGCGCTTTCCGGGTTAGCCTGGAGTCCTCCCGGACTGCCTCCGATTTGGGGTATGCCATTGACAAAAAGTGATTGGAGAGACCCTTCGGACTGGTGGAAGCGCTGGATTTCTTCACTGTAATCCTCTGCCGCTCTGGCTAAATCAGAAGGTCCATACAGGCTGACCGCACAGCGCACATCACTTTCAACCTGCAGGTTCTCCCCTTTATCAAAACACCTGACACCATTTGTGATGCCGGCAAAAGAGGCCAGATACCCACCGGCACTGGCACCGATCAGAGCGATTCTCGAAGCATCCAGATTCCACCGCTCTGCATGGGCCCGTAAATAACGGACAGCCCCCTTCACATCTTCCAACGGTTCAGGGAACTGGACAGCCGGTGTCACCCGATACGTGACGGAAGCTACCGCATAGCCTCTTTCCGCCAGATAATACCGCAGCTGCAGTCCATTATCCCGATTGCTGAAAATGAATCCCCCGCCGGTCAGGAAAATGACCAATGGCAGCGGCGCTTCCTGCTGAGGCTGCAGCAGATCCAGTGCCATGGGCATATTGGGATACCCATGGCAGGAAACCTGTTCATAGATAATGCCAGAAATTTGTTTGATTTCCCGTTTATGCAAAGAAATTTTTAAAGTTTGACTGGGACAACATTCTTTTGATTCTTTATCGACAAAACCCATTGTTACCTCCTAAAATCAATGTGAAGCAAAGACAAGAAAAGATTTTTCACCAGGTAAATCCCTTCCCTACTACCTCATTCACATCCTGGATGGCCACAAAAGCCCGGGAATCTTCTTCCTGTACGATGGCCTTCAACTGGGCCAGCTGGGTCAGTTTCAGGACCACCAGGAGGATCTGCAGTTTCCGGCGGGAATAAGCCCCTTCTCCCTGGAGGAAAGTCACACCCCGATTCATTTCATGGAGGATCCGTGTACTGACAGCCTCTGGCTGTTCTGTAATAATCAGGACGCTTTTCTTGAAATCGAACCCTACCACGAATGTATTAGTGGATTTGAAGATCACAAAGAACATCATCATGCTGTACAGCACCGGAGTCAGCCCCAGGAAGAAAAGAGCCGCCAGCATCAGGGTAAAATTGTACAAGAAATTGGTGGTCCCCACGGAAACATTGTAGTATTTCTGAGTCAGGAACCCCAGGATGTCCACTCCCCCGGTCGTGGAGCCGGCCCTGAACACCAGGGCATAGCCCAGTCCTGTCAGGACTCCGCCGGCAACCAGACTGAGGATGGGATCCTCCACCTGCACTTTCCCCTGGAGAAAAGACAACCCATCCAGGGTTGCTGAAAAAAGGAAAGTTCCAATCAGGCTGTCCACAAAGAACTTCCGGCTGATATACCGCCAGGCCAGGTAAAACAGGGGAAAATTCAGCAGGAAGCCGACCATTCCGGGCGGCCACCCGAAAAGGTAGTAGAAAATGATGGCCAGGCCGGTCAGCCCCCCTGTCAAAAAATGATGGGGAACGAAGAAAATGTGGAATGCCCCGGCCATCAGAAGGCATCCCAGCAGGATGCTCCCATAACGCAGTCCCATTTGGCAGCAGGGAGGCCAATTCATTGCAAGCTTTTTTTTATTCAAAATGGAATCCACTCCAGGAGGGAATCCCCGTATAGGTTTTTGGCTGTTCTTCCCCATCCAGGACCCGCAGGGCTCCTGCCGCCAGTGCCTCCATTTCAAATTCTCCGGCCATCACCGTAACCGGCGCAATGAACTGCAGTTTCCGTTTCAGTTCTGCATCCACATAGGGGTCATAGCTGATGCCCCCGGTCAGGATAATGCCGTCCACCTTTCCTTCCAGGGCAGCGGCCATGGCGCCGGCCTGTTTGGCAATCTGATAGATCATGGCGTCATAGACCAGTTTGGCATACTGATTCCCGGCAGCAATCATTTTGCCGACTTCCCGGGCATCACTGGTTCCCAGATGGTCAACCAGCCCGCCGTTTTTGGTGATTTTCTGATACATTTCTCCTTCCGTGAATTTCCCGGAAAAGCACATCCGCACCACGTCCTTCACCGGCAGCGCTCCGCAGCGGGTAGGCGCCATGGGGCCGTCTCCCTGGGCAATGTCATTGGAATCGATCATTTTCCCCTTCCGGTGGGCCGTTACGGAAATGCCCCCTCCGATATGACAGATGATCAGATTCAGGTCTTCATATTTTTTCCCCAGGCTTTTACCGTACCGGATACCGATTTCCTTCTGGTTGAGGGCATGGAGCTTGCTTTCCCGGTACAGTCCTTTCAAGCCGGTAATCCGGGCCACATCAATAAATTCATCCACATCAGGCGGGTTGACGATGAAAGCCTGTCCCCCGTATTTCTCCACAAATTCATGGGCCAGCTGGGCGCCCAAAATGGCCGGGTGCTGGACACTGACTTTATTGCGCTGATCAGCCAGGATTCTGTCATTGACGGGATACGTGCCTCCCACCACACTGACCAGACCGCCGCCCCGGCCCACAAAGGCATCGGTACCTTCCAGGCTTTGATGAGCCTGCTCCAGGGCTTCCAGGATGGCCTTCTTGCGATAAGCCAGCTGGTCCAGGATTTCCTGGAACTTCTTCAGTTCGTCCGCTTCATGGGTAATGTTCTGGCTGAAGATTTCCTTGTTTCCCTGGAACAGGGCAATTTTGGTGGAAGTCGAACCCGGATTGATGGCAAACATTTTATATTTTTTCATTCACAGTTCCTCCTTGCAGGACAAAAATGCCAGGAACGGAAACCTTGGCAGTTTCCGGCTCCTGGCAAAGTCGGCTTTACAGCATAAACATGGGATACAGGAGACCCAGCCAGATGACCATCAGGGCTCCGCCGATCCGGGTAGAAATGGAGGCAAAGGCCAGCAGGTCCATCCGCTTGGCAGCGGTCAGCACGGCGATATCTCCGGAACCGCCGATATTGCAGCAGCACAGGCCGGCGGTGACTCCGGCTTCATAGGGATACAGCCCGGCAAGACGGCCGAAGAGCATGGCTCCCACCATGGCACCCAGGACTCCCAAGAAGATCACCAGGAGCACACCGCCGGAGAAATAGCTGGTCAGATCAGTGAAGCGTAGGGAACAGACCCCGATGCCGGCAATCAGCATGGGCAGCATGGCCTTCAAGGCAAACTGCATGGAATAGACGCAATCATAGGACACATCTTCCGGCAGGATGTTGGTGGTCTTGATCAGGATGGCCAGGATGATGGTCCAAGCCAGGCCGGCAATGTGATTCAACCCCGGGATGTGGGCCAACAGAACGCCAGCCAAGTAGAGGACCAGAGCCATGAAGATGCCCCCGCCCAATTTCTTATAATCAGCAGAAGTCACGTCTCTCTTTTCCCCTTTGACTTCATCTTCTGCTTCAATGGCATCTTGATTCATCAGGATCTTCCCCCGTCCATTGAGACCGGGGATTTTTTCTGTAAGAGGCCCGCCGATAGCGGCAAAGAGGACGGCCAGTACATTGGAAATGGAGGCATAGCAGAGGAACTGTCCTGCCAGCCCCGTCAAATCCTTTCCCGCCAGATTGGAATACAGGGCCGGCAGGGTAGTCATGGCGCCGGCAGAACCACCGGACATGCAGGGCGCTCCCACATAGAACAGCCCTTCCTTCCACCCAAACCCGGTGAGCCAGCCTCCCAGGATGCAGAAGCCCAGGGCAAATACCTGGCTCCCGATTACCGTGGGCAGATACCGGACCGTAGCCTTCAGCAGCACTTTCCGGTCCATGACCAGGACGGACCCCACCAGCAGAAGGGCGATATACGCGTCCTGGAAACCCGTCTTCATCAGGACCCGGCAGCCATTCACCAGTGTTTTGGGAATCAGGCCGTAATAGTTCATGAGCGAAGCCCCGAACAAGGGAAGCAGACAGGCACCGCCCAGATATTTGTTCACAATGGGCACCGCATCGCCCAGCCAGAAAAAGAGTCCTCCCACCGCCATCAGGAAGGCCCCGGTGGCAATGTAGTTGGTGGCCATATATTTTCCTGCGGCGTTGGCATAAACCGTAACCGTAGGCAGCCAGCCCATATAGGTACAGATCATGATGATCAGGAAGAATGGAAGGAAATATTTAAACTGCAGTCCGCAAACTTGGAATTGGATACCTTGTTTCATATAAAATTCCCCTTGTCTTTTAACAGCCGTGGCCGATCAGGGCAGCCACTACAATGGACATGTATTTATCATCAGCAGAAGCGGCCCGGGAAACCAAGAGCACTGGAACTTTTGCACCCAGGACCACTCCGCCGGTCCGGCCGCCTCCAATGACCGTGATGGTCTTGGCCACCGCATTGGCGGCCACGATATCCGGCAGCACCAGCAGATCCGCATCCCCTGCCACTGGACTTTCATAACCTTTGATCCGGGCCGCTTCCGGGTCCATGGCCAGGTCCAGGCTGATGGGGCCTTCCAGTACGCAGCCGGGAATCCCTTCCTTTTTGATGGCATCCGCTTCCACCGTTTCCGGCATCTTGGGATTGACTTTTTCCACTGCTGCGATCATGGCCACTTTGGGACTGTTCTCTCCCAGCGCATGGAAGGCTCCCACGGCATTGCGGATTTCCGCTTTTTTCTGCTCCAGATCCGGATAGGTCAGAAGGGCCGGATCAGTAATGGCGAACACCTTGTGATAATAGGGACTTTCAAAGAACCCCACCAGGCTCATGATGTCCCCGGTGCGGATTCCCGTATCCTTGTTCACCAGGACCTTCATCAACGTCCCGGTCTGGCATTTGCCTTTCATGATGCAGTCCACCTGCCCTTCCCGGGCTAGGTCGGCGGCCTTCTGGATGCACTCCACCGGATCTTCCAGATTGATGATGTCCACTTCCAGTTCCGGACATCCGATTTTTTCCAGGATAGCTCGGATTTCCATTTCTTTCCCGATCAGTACCGGGCGGACCAGCCCATCCCGGGCAGCCTGGCTCACAGCCTGAAGGGTATGTTCATCCTGGGCCACAGCTACGGCCACCCGCCGTTTTCCCGGCTGCTGCCGGAGCATTTCTTTCATCTGTTCAAAATTTTTCAGCATGACTGCGTGACACTTCCTTTTCAGAGTTTCCGGGGATCCGTGACCACGCCGGTAAGGGCCGTAGCCGCTGCCACTGCCGGACTGCACAGATAGCTGAGGGTCTTCTTGGTCCCCTGGCGTCCGATGAAGTTCCGGTTGGCCGTGGACAAGATCCGTTCATCGTCATACATCAGCCCATAGGGCATGCCGCAGCACAGCCCGCAGCAAGGATGGCAGATGACAGCCCCTGCTTCGATGAAGGTCCGGATATAGCCCCGCCGGATGGCTTCCTTAAAGACCGCATTGGTGGCAGGGACCACAATAAACCGCATGGTTTCCGGCACGTGTTTTCCCTTCAGGATTTCTGCAGCAATGGCCAGGTCCTCGATGCTCCCGTTGGTACAGCTGCCCAGATAAACTTCATCCATGGGAGTCCCTTCCACCTCCCGGATAGGATGGACATTATCCACTCCTTGAGGACAGGACAGCTGGGGTTCCAATTCATTCACATCATAGGTCAGGACTTTTTCGTATTGGGCCTCTTCGTCCATGGTCACCCAATCGATTTCCGAAAGGGGGACGCCATAGTAATCGGCCGTTTTCTGATCTGCCTCAAAAAGACCGCATTTGGCTCCTGCTTCCAAGGCCATGTTGGCCACAGTGAACCTGGCATCCATGCTCATTTCATGAGCGGCCGGACCGGTAAATTCCAGGCTCTTGTATTGTCCTCCATCCGCCTTGATATCGCCCAGGATTTTTAAGATTACATCCTTGGACAAAACCCCTTTGGGCAGATGACCGTTCAGGACGATTTTGATGGCTTCCGGGATCTTAAACCACAGTTCCCCGGTAATCAGGGCCGCCGCCATTTCCGCCGTCCCGATGCCGCTGCAGAAACACCCGGCTCCTCCGTAGGTGGTGGTATGACTGTCCGTTGCTGTGGCCACGCAGCCCGGTCTGGCATACTTTTTTTCATGCATCAGGCTGTGGCAGATTCCTTCCCCGATGTGGAGTTTTTCGATTCCGTACTCTTTGGCTAGTTCCAGTCCTGCATCATAATGAGCCGAGTCATTTTTCGCTACCGACGTAGGCATGCAATGGTCGAACACAATGGTCACCCGGTCGGGGTCCGCAATCTTCCTGGCCCCGATCTGATGCAGAGTATCCAGCAGATAGGGGGTGTAGATATCGTGGACCATAAACATATCCGGATGGGAAATCACAATATCCCCAGGTTTCACCTGTTTTACCCCTGCGTTTTTCCGCAGGATCTTTTCCGCCAGGGTGAATCCCTTTCTGCGCCGTTCCTGTTCGTCCAGTTCCTGATGGGGCTGCGGTTTGAATCCTTCTGCCAGCTTCCGTTTGGTATCGGCAATCAGACCGCCGTGAGCCACAATATCGAAAAGATTCTGAGGAATGGCGCCCACCGAAAATTCTTTTCCGTTGGCGCTGACCTTGTGCTGTTCCAGGTCAACGGTAACAATGTCCCCGCCTTTGACCACATCCTGGATCCCGTCGCAGGTCAGCAGGATGATCCCGCTGTTGAAGGCATTCCGGAAGAAAATCCGGGCAAAGCTTTTGGCGATGATGCACCGGACCCCGTTGTGGCTGAGGACCGTAGCTGCCTGCTCCCGGGAAGACCCGCAGCCGAAATTGCTGCCGGCCACCAGGATATCCCCTGGCCGTACCGTAGACCCAAATTCCGGTTTCAGCAGCTCAAAAGCATATTTTTTCATTTCTTCGATGGTGGGAATGGTGCCTCGCTTGCCGGGGATGATGGTATCCGTATCGATATCATTGCCAAAGGTCCAGATCCTTCCGCTGAAAACTTTCTCCATAATTGCTTCTCCCCTTTTATAAACTTTTGGTCCAGGATGCCCGGATCACCGTTTCCACAGAAGCCGTATACACGGAGGAGTCCGGCACCCCCATACAGCCGGCATAAGTATAGAGCCCCGTAGTCACCAGAGTTTCTCCCCTGCCGATGACGCCGGCTCCCTGCCGTACTTCACTGCGGTCCCCTGCTGCCTGGATCTGTGCCCCATAATCGATGAAGTGTTCGATGATTCCTTCCTCCATGGCCTTGATGTAATCTGCACTGGTGGCCGGGCAAACGCTCAGCCGGAAGCCTTTGGCCAGTTGCTTTCCCTGGATCAGACGGTCAGCCCGCCGCAGGTCCTCGATGGTCCCGCCTGTATACCCGCCGATCTGGCCGGCTTCCACCGACCTGCCCCGCAGTTGGGAAACTGGGAAGATGGGCGCCGTCTTTTGATTTTCCCGGCGGCCGCAGGGGCCTACGGCCATGGTTCTGCAGCCGTCCAGTTTCAGGACCCGATCAGGCGTCCCGGCATCTGTACAAATTGCTGAAAAAGCGCCGGTTCCGCAGACCATGCTGCAGAATACGCTTTTCTGATGGAGATTCCACTGGGGAGCGATGATCTGGAGCATCTTTCCTGAAATGTCTTTATTTTCAGTCAAAAACTGTAGTGCTGCATCCATGCTGCTGATTCCTTCCGGCAGGATTCCCTGGATCTTGACTGTCAAGGTCTCTGGCACCACCACCTGATAGTTTCCGCTTTCCAGGACTCTTGCCAGTTCCAAGGGGCTTACATCGATGCCCAAGGCCCCTGCTGCCCCCAGAATAGAAGCATGAGAGCCGCCGCCCACCAAGATCTGTCCCGGCTGGACGATATGAAGCAGGCATTCATACGCACTTCCCAGCGCCTGATGGAAAGCAATCCCATATTTTTTAGCAAAATCTCGGAGGATGTCGAACACATGGGACGCTTCCGGATCTCCAGTCGGGACATTGTGGTCAAAATAAAGCTGGACCTTGGCTGGCTGTGCCACGTTTTGTGCTTCCAATACCGCTTGATGGGCCACGCCATTGGTCACCAGCAGCCAGTCCGGCTGGAAGGAAACCACAGTCCCTGCAGGAGCATCCAATATTCTTTCAATCAAGGGAGTTGCCATTTTTTACCGTCTCCTTTTTATCAGACTGCTTTCCTCTGCTTCTTCCCAGGAAGCAGAGGAATTCAGCCTGTTGTTCCATTTCTGATGCTGTCTGTTATTGATTTTCTTTCATTGCCGCCAGTTCTTTGTAGCAGGCAAACCGTTCCCGAGCATCCTGTTCACTCTTGGCATAGAGCGTCGGCGCAATTTCCGGGAACTTCCGAGCCAGGCTGGAATACCGCACTTCTCCTTGGAGAAAAGCCTGATAATCGCCGGTAGGTTCCTTGCTGTCCAACTGGAAAGGATTCTTCCCTTCCTCGATCCGACGGGGATCATACCGGTACAGCTGCCAGTAGCCGCATTCTACAGCTTTCTTCATCTCCGCCATCACATTTCCCATGCCGCAGCGCAGGCCATGGTTGATGCAGGGGGAATAGCAGATGATCACAGAAGGGCCAGGATAACTTTCCGCTTCCTGGACAGCTTTCAGCAGCTGGCCAGGATTGGCTCCCATGGCCACCTGGGCCACATAGACATCCCGATAGCTCATGGCCATCATGCCCAGGTCCTTTTTCTTGGTCCGCTTCCCAGCGGCCGCAAACTGGGCCACAGCAGACCGGGGACTGGATTTAGAAGCCTGTCCGCCGGTATTGGAATAGACTTCTGTATCGAAGATCATCATGTTCACATTGGCTCCGGTGGAAATCACATGATCCAGGCCGTCGTAGCCGATATCATAGGCCCAGCCGTCACCGCCAAAGATCCAGATGGATTTTTTCCGCAGGTGTTCTGCATTGGATCGGATATAACCCAGGGCTTCCTGAGCCTGAGCCGGAACTTGGGCCTGTGCCAACGCCTTTTTAAAGGCATCGCTGGCCGTCCCGCTCGTCTTTTCATCATCGAAACTGTCCATCCAGGCTCTGGCAGCCTCCGCCAGTCCGCTGTCCGCCGGCAGGGCTGCCAGCAGTTCTTCCGCCTTGCTGTACAGGGCTTTCCGCTGCTGTTCCACGGAAAGGCTGATGCCCATGCCGAATTCCGCGTTGTTTTCAAACAGGGAACCGCCCAGAGCCGGTCCAAACCCTTTCTTGTTCTTGCAGTAAGGGAAGCTGGGGAAGCTGGTGGCCCATACCTGGCTGCAGCCGGTGGCCGTAGCAATATACATATGATCCCCGTAGAGCTGGGTTACCAGTTTGGCATAGGGCGTTTCCCCGCAGCCGGCGCAGGCACCGCTGAATTCCAGCAGCGGCTGGTTGAACTGGCTGTTCTTCACATTCTGTACCCCATAAGGATTCCGGACTTCCGGCAGGCTGTCCAGGTATTCCCAGTTGGCTTCTTCTTTTCTCTGGCTGTCCAGGGGTTCCATGGCAATGGCTTTCACCGGGCAGACACTGACGCAGCTGCCGCAGCCCTGGCAGTCCAGCACGGCTACCTGCATCCGGAATTTCAGGGCACTGGCCTTGGGTTTGGTATCGGCCGCCGCCATGGTTTCCGGAGCCTTGGCCACCTCTTCCGGCGTCAGCAGGAAGGGACGGATGGCTGCATGGGGGCAGACATAGGAGCACTGGTTGCACTGGATGCATTTGGCCGCATCCCAGGCGGGGACTTTCACTGCCACGCCCCGTTTTTCGTATTTGGAAGTAGCCTGGGGCCAGGTCCCGTCGTTCCAGTCGCGGAAAGCGCTGACCGGCAGTTCGTCCCCATGCATGGTGTTCACCGGTTCCAGGATCTTCGTAATGAATTCCGGAACATTTCTGGCCGGCTGGACTTTTTCTTCCGGCAGATCGGCCCAGGAAGCCGGATAATCCACTTTCACGGCACCCTTGATGCCTCGGTCAACCGCCGCATAGTTCATGTTGACCACTTTTTCACCCTTGCGGCCGTAGCTCTTCAGAGCGGCTTCTTTCATATACTGGACTGCTTTGTCATCGGGGATGATCCCGGTGATGTGGAAGAAAGCTGCCTGGAGAATGGTATTGGTCCTGTTGCCCAGCCCCAGTTCTGCCGCAATGGATACGGAATCGATCACGTAGAAACGGATGTGTTTTTGGGCAATGGCACGGCGCATGGCAGCCGGCAGATGGGCCTCCAATTCCTCCACCGTTTTCCAGTCACAGGCCAGCAGAAAGCTGCCTTCCGGTTTCAGGTCACTGATCAGATCATAGGTCTGGACATAGGCTTTGTTGTGGCAGGCCACAAAATCCGCATGACGCACCAGGTAGCTGCTGCGGATGGGAGTATCGCCGAACCGGAGATGGCTCTTGGTGACCCCGCCGGATTTTTTCCCGTCATATTCGAAATAGGCCTGGACATATTTGTCCGTATGGTCCCCGATGATTTTAATGGTGTTCTTGTTGGCCCCTACGGTCCCGTCAGAACCCAGGCCCCAGAATTTACAGCTGTAGGTGCTGGCAGGGATGATGTTGATTTCTTTCCCCACGGCCAGGGATCGATGGGTTACATCATCATTGATGCCGATGGTGTAATGGTTGGCCGGTTCCGTTTTTTCCATATTTTCATACATGGCCACAATCTGGGCCGGCGTGGTATCTTTGCAGGCCAGGCCAAAACGGCAGGCATAGACCGGCAGGTCACTGCGGAATTCCTTCAGCACGGAGCAGACATCTTCATACAGAGGTTCTCCGGTGGCCCCCGGTTCCTTGGTCCGGTCCAGCACCGTTACGGCTTTCACCGTGGCAGGCAGAGCCTGGAGCAGATACTGCACCGGGAAAGGCCGGTACAGATGGACATTCAAATATCCCACTTTCTTGCCCTGTTTCCGCAGGTAGTCAATGGTTTCCGCAGCGGTTTCCGCCACGCTGCCCATCCCCACAAGGACCAGTTCCGCTTCCGGATCTCCGTAGTAGTTGACGCAGTGATATTCTTTCCCGGTCAGGGCACTGATTTTCCCCATGTATTCTTCCACAATGGCGGGCAGTGCATCATAATAGGGGTTCATGGCTTCCCGGCACTGGAAATAGGTATCCGCGTTCAGGCCGGCCGTCCGCAGCAGAGGACGTTCCGGGTTCAGGCTGCGTTTCCGGAATTTTTCCAGTTCCGTCCGGTCCACCAGCTTAGCCAGATCCTTGAAGTCCAGCACATCGATTTTCTGGATTTCATGGCTAGTCCGGAACCCATCAAAGAAGTGCAGGAAAGGAACATGACCCTTGATGGCTGACAGATGCGCCACTGCACCCAGATCCATGCATTCCTGCACACTGGAGGATGCCAGGAGAGCGAAGCCGGTCTGCCGGCAGGCCATGACGTCGGAATGTTCAGCGAAAATGGAAATGTTGTTGGTTGCCACATTCCGGGAAGCGGCATGGATGACGGCCGGCTTCAGTTCTCCGGCAATCCGGTACATGGTGGGGATCATGAGCATCATGCCCTGGCTGGCCGTGTAGCTGGTAGCCAGGCTGCCGGCATCCAAAGCACCATGCATGGAAGCCACCGCACCGGCTTCACTCTGCATTTCCACCAGTTTCACCGGCTGACCGAAAATATTCTTCATTCCGTTGGCAGCCCAGGTATCCACATGGTCTGCCATGGGGCTGGACGGCGTGATGGGGTAAATGGCTGCAACCTCCGTAAACGCATAGGAGGCGTATGCCGCAGCTTCATTCCCGTCTATGGTTTTTTTGTGTGCCATTTGAATTCTCCCTTTCTGATGCTTGTTTCTCAGATTACGCGTGACCAGAATAGCTAAAACGTTTTACTCATCTGTATTATAGTAAATCGTTTTAGCTGTGTCAATTCCCTTTAACTGTATTTTTTGTTTATTCAATTACTGGTATTATCCCCGATTATTACCTGATTTTTTTCCATTTATCTCTGGATTCTTTCTCTGCTTTTGTTTTACTAAATTTACTAATCCTTGCTATTTTTAGTGATGTTTACTATAATTTACTAAAAGGTTTGTTCTGAACAAAGGAGCGTTTCCATGCCAACCATAAAAGATGTGGCCGCTGCGGCCAAAGTTTCTCCCACCACGGTTTCCCTGGTCATGAACGGCCGAGGACCGGAACACCGGATCCCGGAAAGCACCATCCAACGGATCCGTACCGCCATGCGGGATCTGGGCTATCAGCCCAATCTCAATGCCCGCCGGCTCCATGACAAAAACGAACACAAACCGGTCATTGCCTTCTTCTGGCCTTTGGATTACCGTTTCACCCTGATGGGCTATTTCCTGTCCCTGATCCAAAAAGCCCTGAAAGAAAAGAAAAAGGACTGTGAGCTGCTGCTCCACCCCTATATCAACGACCGGATCTCCGATGCCTGTTCCGAGCTGATCAAGAACAATTACACCGGGGCCATCATCGGTGCCGCCAGTGAAAAGGATATCCGATACCTGGAAAGCCTGGATCTCCAGCTACCCCTGGTCCTGATCAACCGGGAAAGCAACAAATACAGCACCTCCGGCTGTGATAGCAACAAAATTGCCCTCCAGGCCGCCAGTCTGATCCGGCAGAAAGGGTACAAGCAGGTGGCCCTCATCCGCAACGGAACCCGCTATATGGCCACATCACGGAGAACGGAAGCGTTTCTCTTCGTCTGCCGCCAGTTCGGGATCCAGGTCCCGGAAGCCTGGATCTTCAACGGAACCAACACCCCGGAAGGCGGTGCCTCTGCGGCAGAAAATCTCTGCGCCTGTAAGGACAAGCCCCGGATGATCCTGTGCGAAAGCGATGGAATGGTTTCCGGCGTTCTTTATACCCTCCACCGATACGGATTCCGGGTCCCGGAAGATATGGAACTGCTGAGTTTTGCCACCCAGAATCCACAGAATACCCGCTACCTGATTCCTTCCGTCAGCACAGTGGCTATGCCCGGCGATGACATCATCCGCCAGGCAGTGGGCATCCTGATGGCCCAGATTGCCACCGGCAGCCGGGAACCGGTCCATATTGAAAGTGAAGCCCGGATCGAACTCCATGAATCCTTTACCCTGTAAGACCCTGCCAGCAGAAAAAGAAAAACGGAAAGGTGACTTTTTTCGCCTTTCCGTTTTTTTTGTTGACAAAATCTGAAAATCATGCAAGAATAAGTTAAACGATTTAGTGAAACGTTTTAGCAAGACTTGCAAAAAAGAACTTTCACCCCTGACAGGGAAAGGAGTTGTGATGAAATTGGCGGCGGAACAACAGACAAAGAATACCAAAGCCTTCACCGGCGGATCTGCTTTTGCCAGTTCGGAACCGGTACAATTCAACAGTGTGGAATTCCGTGACGGGATCCAGTCTCTGCTGGCTACCCGAGTAAAAACCGAAGAAATGATTCCATTTCTTTCCCGGATGGACCAGCTCGGCTATGCATCCATGGAAATGTGGGGCGGCGCCACCTTTGACGTCTGCATCCGTTTTCTCCAAGATGATCCCTGGGACCGAGTCCGTACCTTCAAGCGGTATATGAAGCACACCCCTCTGAAGATGGTCCTCCGAGGCCAAAACCTGGTGGGCTACCACGCTTATCCTGATGATATCGTGGAAAAATTCGTGGAATGTGCCGCCAAAGCCGGCATCGATGTGTTCCTGATCTTTGATGCCCTGCAGGATCTGCGGAACTGTGAGACTGCTTTCCATGCGGTACAAAAAATAGGCAAAAAAATCGAGGGCAGCCTCCAGTACAACCTGAGCCCCCTCAACACCATTGATTCTTTTGTGGAAAATGCCCTGGCCCAGCAGGAAATGGGGGCCCAGCTCATGCACGTGGAAGACATGGCCGGTCTGATGACCCCGCCCATGGCCTATACCCTGATCCGTGCCCTGAAAAAAGCCCTGGACATCCCTGTCCATCTCCATTGTCACTGCACCGGAGGCATGGCGGAAATGTGCTATTGGGAAGCCATCCGGGCGGGTGCCGACGGAGTAGATGTTTGTG
The DNA here is from genome assembly GCF_052216985.1 of Acidaminococcus nyctereutis. Classification (NCBI taxonomy): domain Bacteria; kingdom Bacillati; phylum Bacillota; class Negativicutes; order Acidaminococcales; family Acidaminococcaceae; genus Acidaminococcus; species Acidaminococcus nyctereutis. The sequence goes on along the minus strand of NZ_JBQOUY010000015.1, from coordinate 39,146 downwards.
TTTCCAGTCTGGGCCTGGGGCCCGGCCATCCCCCCATTGAAAGTTTCATCGCCGGTCTACGCGGTACCTGCCGGGATCCTCATATTGACCTGGCTCCTTTTACTGCACTGAACAAAGGGTTCCAGTATCTCCGGGAAATCCACAAGGATGTGGAAAGCCGGCTGGTAGGCGTGGATGTGGGATGTCTCCAGCATCAGGTGCCCGGCGGCATGCTCACCAACCTGGAAAATCAGCTGAAAGCCATGAACGCCCTGGACCGGCTGCCGGAAATCCTGGAAGAAGTCACCTGGGTCCGGAAAGATATGGGGTACCCGCCCCTGGCCACTCCCAGCAGCCAAATCTGCGGGGCCCAGGCCACCAGCAATGTGCTGATGGGCGAGCGGTACAAATTCATCAGCAAAGAAATGCGGGACTACTGCCGGGGCATGTACGGGTGCCCTCCCGGACCCATCGATCCAGTGCTGCTGCAAAAAGCCCTGGGCGGCAAGCCACCCATTGACTGCCGTCCGGCCAGTCTGCTGGAACCTGGCTGGGAAAAAGCCAAAGCGGAAGCCGGAAACCTGGCCCGCACGGAAGAGGATATCCTGACCTATGCCCTGTTCCCCACCGTTGCCCCTGATTTCCTGAAGAAAAAATATCATGTGGAGGCCTGAAACCATGAAACAGACAAATGCTGAAAAACTGGCCAAAAGCCGGAAATTCCTGGAAGAACTGAAAAAAGCCCGGGGTGGTGCCATTATGGACAGCCACCGGAAAATGGGCAATGATCCCATGCTGGTCAAAGCCTTTCTGGACGGCTATACGGACAATGCCTCTGACACCCAGATTCCCCGGAAGTACCGGGAATTGATCGTCATGGCCATTGGCATGGCCACCGGAACAGAGACCACCATGAAAGTCCATTCCCGCCTGGCCCTGGAAAATGGCGCCACCGTAGATGATATCTGCGAAGTCATCCGGATTATCTTCTTCACCTGCGGCGTCACCAAACTCCTGCCCATCCTGGAAAAACTGGATCTGGAACCGGTGGAAGACTAGCCTGCTGTCATTTTTACTTCTGCATACCTTCTAAAAGTTTGTCCATAAACCACACAAAGCCCTGTTGGATGCTCCCCCCTCTTTCATCCAACAGGGCTTTGCTTTATTAGGAAAAGGGCTGCGGCTCACGCCCCAGTCCCCTTCATCCGCTTCCGCTTCCGGTAATAGGCGTCTCCTACGCCGCCCACTACCAAGAGTACCATGAGCCAGCCGGCAGCTTTCACCGGGTTCAAGTAGGTGACGGTAGCGTCCATGGGGGTCTCTTCTCCCAAGGGCAGCTTCCAGGTAAGGGTCCGTTTGTCGTCACTGACCTGGGTGGCATTGGTATCATCCACTCCCGTAGGCAGGATCAGTGTGAACCGCAGGTCGAACTGCTTCAGGATGCTCTGGAGCACGGCCTGGGCATCCCGGTTCTTTAGTTCTTCTTTAGGGGCCATGTTGATCCCTGTATGGACGCTGATGGTATCGAAGAGCAGCCCGCCCTGGAGCTGGACGATGGGTTTCTTCTCTCCCTTGGGAAGTTCCGCCCTTTTCCCATTCCCTCCGTCCTGGGACCCGGCTGCCTCCTGGGCCGCCTGTTCCCAGGTCCGGATATCGAAGGTCTTCAGTACCTTGGAATCCTTGATGTCTTTCACCTGGTTGTAGTGTTTGGTAGCGATGAAGCCTTCATACTGCCCTTCTTTGGCAGGCTGGACAGCGTATCCGTCCTTTTGGAAATCTTCCTGGAACGCATCCACCGTAGGTTTCAGCACCGGTGCCGTCACCAGTCTGCAAGTCAGGTCGGCCGCACCCAGACGGGTGATTTCCATCGTGATATGGCCTTTGGCGCAGCCGCTGAAGAGAAGGCTCAGCAGCAGGCACCCAAGGAGCATAATTTTTCTCATAAAGCCCTCCCGGCTGTTCTGTTCTTTTCCAAAAGCTTCAAGGTTTCATCCCGAAGCCTGTTCTTCTGTACCTTCCCCAGGCTGGTCCTGGGAAATTTTTCCCTCAGGAAGTATTTCTTCGGGACTTTGTAAGGAGCGATCCGGTCCAATAGGTACCGGCGCAGGGCACGGAGATCCACCTGGGCCCCCGCTTCCGGGACCAGCCAGGCTGCAACGGACTGGCCCCGGAGGGGGTCCGGATAGCCGATGACCGCAGCCTCCGCCACCCCCGGATACTGGAGGAGGACCCGTTCTACTTCCCGGGGATAGATATTCTCCCCGCTGGAAATGATCAGGTCTTTCAGCCGGTCTACCAGATGCAGGAACCCCTCCTCATCGAAGAAGCCCACATCTTCTGTATGGAACCAGCCGTACCGGAAAACCCGTTCCGTCTCTTTTTCCTGGTTCAAGTAGCCCAGCATCACATTGGGTCCCCGGACGGCGATTTCCCCAGTCTTTCCCTGGGGCATCGTCCGGCCTTCCGGATCCAGGATGGCCACTTCCACTCCATGGATGGGGATCCCTATAGTCCCGAACCGGGTCTTGCCCGGCCGGTTGAAGCTGACCACAGGAGACGTTTCCGAAAGTCCGTATCCATCCAGCAGGGGTTTCCGGCTCCATGCCGAGAACCGTTCGCCCAGTTCCTTGGTCAGGACCGCTCCGCCGCAGATGAAGGCCCGCACCGAAGCCAGATCCGCCAGGTCAGCCCCATTGAGCAGCAGTTCCATCACTGCCGGAACTCCTACGAAGATGGATACCTGCTGGCGGACCACCAGCCGCAGGGCCGTCTTGAAATTATAGTTGGTCTGGATCACGATCCGGGCCCCCAGGAGGAGGCCACTGGTGACACAGACCGTCCAGCCGTAACAGTGGTACATGGGCAAAAGGCAGAGGATCCGGTCTTCCGGCACCAGTCCCACCGCCTCACAATAGGCCTGGGCATTGGTCAATAGGTTCCGGTGGCTCAGTATGGCTCCCTTGGGGTGGCCGGTTGTCCCGGAGGTATAGATGATAGTGCAGTTTTCTTCCTCCCGCCGCTGGGGGGGCTGGAAAGTCCAGTCCACTGGTCCATCCAGGTCTTCGTATAGGAACTGCTGGACTCCGGAGATGCCCGCTTCTTCCAGGGCCGCTCCCAGCTCCAACGGTTGGCGGCTGATCAAAAGGGAGATCCCTGCATCTTTCAGGATATAGGCGATTTCTCGGGGGACCAGCTGGAAATTGATGGGGACGATGACGCCCCCGGCCCGGATCACCGCCAGATAGGCGGCCACGAAGCCATTGCAGTTCCGGCTCACCAGGGCCGCCCGCTGCCCCTTCCGCAGCCCCTTCGCCTGGAGAAAAGCGGCCCAGCGTTCCACTTTTGCCTCCAGTTCCCCATAGGTCAGCTCCTGTTCCTGGTCCACCAGGGCCACTTGGCCAGGAGCCTTCCCCTTCAGCAACTCATCATAAAACATGCTGCCTCCTTGCCTTTCCGGTAAAAAACGAGTAAGATGGACTTGTCAAAAATCTAAAAGAGAGAAGTGGATATCATGAAAGAATTCCGTATCGGCGCCGTGGGCGAAGCCACGGATACCGTGCTCCACACCAACACTGCAGCCGCCATGGGCAGTGGTTCCCTGGATGTCTATGCCACCCCGGCCATGCTGGCCCTGATGGAAAAGGCTGCCTGCGCCATCGTCGATCCCTGCCTGGATGACGAGACCACCAGTGTGGGGATCAGCGTGAACCTGTCCCACGATGCAGCCACCGCTGTAGGCAAGACCGTTACGGCCAAAGCGGTACTGGTGGGCGTGGACGGACGGAAACTGACCTTCAAGATCACCGTTTCTGACAATTACGGCACCATCGGCCAGGCCACCCACGAACGGTTCCTGGTGAACAAGGCCAAATTCCTGGGCAAACTGGCTGCCAAAGACAATAAATGATCAGAGACAGCGAGTAAGGGTCTCCATCACCATCAGGTTGCTGACCACACCTACTCCGCCGGGAACCGGGGTATAAGCCGAAGCTTTGGCCATCTTCGCGGCTTCGGACACGTCTCCTACCAGTTTCCCATCCACAGAATTGATGCCTACATCCACCACTACAGCACCTTCCTGGATCATATCCTCAGTAATGAGGTTGGGCTTGCCCACCGCGCTGAGGATGATATCTGCCTGCCGGGTAATGGCAGGCAGATTTTTTGTGCGGGAACGGCAGACGGTCACAGTGGCATAGCGGCCCATGAGCATCAGGGTGAGCGGCCGTCCTACCACTTCGCCGTAGCCCACCATCACCACATTCTGTCCTGCCAGAGGGATCCCGTAATAGTCCAGGATCGCCATGCAGGCCCGGGGGGTGCAGGGTGCCCAAGGGGTGATGCCCAGGTAGAACTTCCCTCCGTTGATGGGATGGATGCAGTCCATGTCCTTTTCCGGATCCATCTGCTGGACCAGGTCCATCCGGCGGATATGCTGGGGAAAGGGGACCAGGGGCAGGATGCCGCTGACCTGGGGATCGTCACTGAGTCCCCGCAGGACTTTTTCTGCCTCTTCCTGACTGGTTTCTTTGGGCAGAACCACATCCCGGGTCTGGATCCCCAGGCTGGCCGCCGTCCGGAGCAGGCTGCGTTTGTAGACCTGTGCCGCCGGATTGTCCCCAATGAGGAACGTGGCCAGGGTCAGGTCCTTTCCCGCGAATCTTTCCTGGAGTTCCTTCCGTATTTTTTCTGCTACCGGCTTCCCGGCCATGATGATCTGTTCCATTGTATCTCCTTGTGAGGGGCTGCTGCTTGCGCAGCAGCCCCTCTTTCCTTTTCTATTATTCTACACCCTGCCACTGGGGCTGAAAAGAGGCCTGGCGGCAGGGTGCGTGTCTATCGGAAATAGACGGTCACCGTATCTCCGCTGTGGAGGACCGTCCCTGGGGCCGGATTTTGTTTCCAGCTGGTCCCACTGCCAATGGGGATCAGGGACAGCTTCGCTCCGCCCAAGGCTCCGGCCACTTCCCGGATGGAATGGCCTGCCAAGTTGGGCAGTTTCACAGAGCCGTCTTCCCCAGCTTCCAGGGTGGCCAGCGGCGCCGCTTCCTTGGCGGTCTTGGCCAGCAGGGATTCCACCGTAGGGAGGCCCTCCCAGTTGCTGGGCTGGATGCCTTCCGCCACCAGGATCTGCTGGAGGGTATCCCGGAAAATCGGAGCAGAGACCTGAGAACCGTAGAAGGCCCCTTTGGGAGAATCCAGCATGATGATCATGGCGTATTTGGGAGCGTCACTGGGCACAAAACCCACAAAGGAGGCAATGTACACTCCAGGGATATACCCTCCCTTGGGAGATAGCTTTTCTGCGGTCCCCGTCTTGCCGGCGATTTTATAGCCTTTGATCTGGGCCGTCTTACCGCCCCCTTCGGAGACTACTTTTTCCATCATGGTCCGCATTTCTTCCGCCACTTCCGGGGTGATCACTTTCCGGACCGCTTCTGTCTTTCCCTCTTTCAGGATGGCTCCCTCAGGGGATACGATCTTCTGTACGATATAGGGCTTCACCAGCGTTCCCCCATTGGCGATGGCACAGATGGCCCGGAGCATCTGGAGGGGTGTCACGGCGATTCCCTGGCCGATGGCCATAGTGGCTACGTCAGAGGGGACCATGTCTTCCGGATCGTACAGGATCCCGGCTTCTTCTCCCGGCACATCACTGCCGGTGACGCTGCCGAAGCCGAAATCCCTGGCGTATTCCGTTTCCCGTTCGCCCCCCAGTTTCAGGCCGAGAGCGGCCATCCCTGTATTCAGGGAAAATTTGATCACATCGGTAAAGGTCACATGGCCCATCCCTTTGCCGTCCCAGTTCCGGATCCTCCGTCCGCCTACATCGATGGACCCTTCATCATTGAAGGGTGTGGAGGGGGTAATGATCCCTTCCATGAGACCGGCGGACCCCATGATGGGCTTGAACACAGAGCCCGGTTCATAGACGATGCCCACGCCCCGGTTCATATAGGCCCCCTCCCGGGCCTTTGCAAAATGGTTGGGGTCAAAGGTGGGCCGGCTGGCCATCCCCAGGATTTCCCCGGTATTGGGATCCATCAGGATGGCCGCTGCACTGGCTGCATGGGTCTTCTTGATAGCCTCATCCAAACTTTTTTCCAAGATGAACTGCATCCGGGCATCGATGGTGAGCTGGACGGTGTTCATGCGCCGGGCCTGGACCTGGTTCATGGCACTGGGTCCCACCAGGTTTCCCTTGGCATCGAAGAAACTGATCTTTTTCTGGTTCTGGCCTTTCAGGTATTCATTCTGGGACGCTTCGATTCCTTCCAATCCTTCGTCATCGGTCCCCACGAACCCCAGGACCTGGGCCGCCAGGTTATTTTTCGTGTAGAACCGTTTGCTTTCTTCTTTGAAATGGAAGCCGCTGAACTTCTGTTCTTTCAAGATGGCTTCCACTTGATCCGCCTCATGAGGATCCAGGGTCCGTTTCACCCAGACGAACCGGCGGTCCGGTTCGCAGAACTCTTGATAGAGCTCCGCTGCTTGCAGGCCCAGCACCGGTGCCAGGGCATCTGCCGCTGCCCTTTTGGGATCCCGGCTGGGCATTTTCCCCACCGGCCACCGGGCTGGGTCATCCACCAGTTCTTGAGGATCCACATAGAGGGATTTGCTCACCACACTGACAGCCAGTTCTTCCCCGTTCCGGTCCAGGATGCTGCCTCGGGGAGAGATTTCGACATATTCCCCGCTGATCTGGTTCAGGGCCTTCTGTTCCATGGACCGCCCCTGGATGATCTGGAGATAGAACAGTCTCCCCACTACCAGGAGGATACCGAATCCCAGGACATAGCCCAGAGTGATCACCCTGCGGTTGCCTTTTTCCAGCACATCCTGATGGGAGGGATCCAGGTGTAGCAGGGAAGGCTCCCTATCTTTTCCTCCAGGAAACCGTTTTACTTCCTTCTTTTTATGGAATCCCGGAAAGCCCGGGAATTTGGGAAACTTCAAGGACGCCACCTCCCTGGTCCTTTTCTTTCAGACTGGAACCGGATAGGTCCCTGCGGGGCTTCCGCCCTTTCCCTGCCTTTTTTTTCCAGCCGGCAGACAGAAAGCACCAGACCGATGGCAGCCTGGGTAATCAAGAGAGACGTACCCCCGTAGCTGATGAAGGGCAGCGGGACCCCGATTACCGGCAGAATGCCGCAGACCATGGCCATGTTGGCAATGGCCTGGCCCACCACCAGGAAGTTGATCCCGCTGACCAGCAAAAAGCCCCGCCGGTCCTGGGTCTCCTTCCCGATCCGGTACAGGGCCAGCCCCATGATGATAAATACCAGGAGCATCAGCAGGGCTCCCAGGAATCCCCATTCCTGGCAGAAAACCGCAAAGGCGAAGTCCGTATGGGCTTCGGGAAGGTAGAAGAACTTGCTGGAGCCCATACCATGGCCCATGCCGCTGATCCCTCCGCTGCCGATGGCCGTAAAGGACTGGACGGCTTGATAGCCGTTCCCCTGGGGATCCGAATAGGGATTGATCCAGACCAGGACCCGTTTCAGCCGATAAGGGGCCTGGATGACGGCAACCGTGGCCAGGGCAGCCCCCGAAGCCAGGAGAGCGAAAATCTCCCGGTAGGGGAGCCCGGCCACCACATACAGGACGATCATCAAGGACAGGATGATGGCGGCGGTGCCCATATCCGGCTGAACCAGCACCAAAAAGGACATGAAGGCCGCTTCCAGGAAGGCCAGGCAGGTGCCCTTCCGGAGCAGATGGGGCCGTTTCCCCTCTTCCATCAGACGGCCCAGATAATTGGCTCCCAGGAGGATCACCGCCAGTTTTACCAGTTCGGACGGCTGGAAGGAGAGCGGACCCAGGATCAGCCAGCGCTGGGCCCCTTTGAGGGTTTTCCCATAGCCATCCACAAAGAGCAGGAGCCCAATCAAAAACACACAGATCCGCTGGACATACGGGAAGATCTTGTGGTAATCCCCTTTCCTTCCGATAGTGTGCATCAACACTAGGCCCAGCAGCCCAAAGGCCCAGTAGCGGATCAGGTAGTGATACCCATTGCCGAACATATCCTGGGCCGCCACAAAGCTGGCACTGAAGATGTTCTCGCCCCCCACGATCATCAGCACATATACCAGGCTGACCAGGGCGTCCCTAGGATTCGCCCAGAGGATTAAAAACCGTTTTCCCATGCTTTGCCTCGGTCCTTTAAAAAACCACTTCGCAGAAATTGATGTTCTTGCCCCGGGCACTGAACTTCTGCTCATATTCGGTCTGGGCCTCATTGAGGATGTCCGTATGGTGGAGATCCGTAGTGAGTGCTGCGATTTCCAGGCCGAATTCTTTGAACTCCTCTACAGAAAAGGCGAATAGATCATCATTGTCCGTCTTGAAGCGGAGATGGCCGCCGGACTTCAGGATTTCTTTGTACTGGGCCAGGAAGGTCCGGTAGGTGAGCCGCCGTTTGGCATGGCGGGCTTTGGGCCAGGGATCGCTGAAATTCAAATAAATCTGATCCACTTCCCCGGGGGCGAACCATTCCAGCAGATGGGCGGCATCGGCATGGACGATCCGGGCATTAGGGATCTCCCCTTCCCGGAGCTTCTTCACCGCATAATAGCAGACCTCCCGCTGGGTCTCGATGCCCAGGTAGCCGATTTCCGGATGGAGGCCGCTCATGGCCGCAAGAAACTGCCCTTTGCCGCAGCCGATTTCCAGCTGGACCGGCCGGCCGCCCAGGACCAGTTGGGACCATTGCCCCTTATACTGTTCCAACCCATCTTCCAGCAGTTCTTTTCCCCGATACTCTTCCAGTGCCTGGGGGATCCAGGGTTTCTTTCGTAAACGCATGCAATTTCTCCTTATCGTCTGAATAAGAGGGTGTGTTGCACGTTTTGTGTAACACACCCTTCGTCATACGTCAGTCGTCATTCGTCATACGCTTTTAGAAATCAATTTTCACAAATTGATTTTGGAACTTCAAAACCTATTTCATACATCAATTGATTTTCTCAAATCCAGAGCCAGCAAAGCTGGCTTCGCTTCCATCGGCGTATGACCTATGACGTATGACGGGGCTGTTGCCCATGCAACAGCCGTCCGTCTATTCCTTTTTCGCTCTCTTTCCCCGTGCCTTCTTCTCTTCCGGGCCCAGGTTGAATTTCTTCAGATACCGGTACAGGGTCACCCGGCTCACATCCAGCATCAAGGCCAGCTTGCTGATATTGCCCCCGGCCGCTTTCCAGGCCGCCACAAAGGCATCTTTATCATGCTTCCAGGATTTCTCGATCCGGTGTTCTCCCGGCAGTTTGATATGGGAGGCCTCGATGACGCTGCCGGAGGTATGGAAGAAAGCCTGTTCGATGACTCCCTGGAGCTGTTTGATATTCCCGGGCCACTGGCAGCTGTTCAGGAGCTGCAGGGCCTCTTTGGAAAGGGTCTTCCCCGGCATATTGTGCCGGGCTGCCATTTCCGTGAGGATGTGGTTGGCAATCACTTCCACATCTTCCACCCGTTCCCGCAGGGGCGGTACCCGGATCACCGTCCCGATGACCTGTTCGTACAGGCTCCGGGAGAACAGTCCCTTGTCCGTCAGCCGTTTCAGGTTGGAATCGCAGGCGGCGATCACCCGGACATTGAATTTCCGCCGGGTCCCGGTTTCCCAGTTCAGCACTCCGTTGCGCAGGGCATCGGCCAGCACATCTTCCAGCCGGGTGGGGAATTTCTCGATTTCATCCAGGAACAGGGTCCCGCCGTTGGCCAATTCCAGGGCCCCTGCTGTCACATGGCCGGCTCCATCGTCACTGCCGAAGAATTCCGCTTCCAGTTCCGCCTCGGCTCCTTCATGGCCCCGTACCGTGATGAGAGGGGCCGCCGCCCGGGGACTGGCCTGATGGATCCCGTGGGCCAGCCGCTGTTTGCCGGTCCCCGGTTCGCCCTGGAGCAGCAAGTTGTTGTCTCCCCGTGCCACCCGGGCTGCCTTGTGCTGGAGAGCCAGGAATTCGCTGGAATTCCCCACCATGCTGTAAAGGCTGTACCGGGAACTGTACCCGGTGGCATGGGCGATGGTGGTCTTCAGATCCTCGATGGCCATGGTGATGATCACCACGCTGTCCACCTTGCCCCCGGCCCGCACCGGCAGGACGCTGGTCACATCTTCATAGGTCCGGTCCTGGGTGATCCAGGTGATCTCCTTGCGGATGGTGCTCTTCCCGGAAAGGCCCTTCTGGATGGGGATGTGCTCATAATTCAGGAACACTTCATCCAGCCGTTCCTTGCCCTCCATGCGCTTCTTTCCATTGGCGTTGCTGTAGCGCAGGGACCCATCGGGATTCACCCAATATACAGAGGCCGGGATCTCTTCGGAGATCAGCCCGCAGACCTTCCAGTAGGCCAGCATGGTCAGGAAGTTCTCCACAGAATACTTCATGGTCATCAAAAGGCTCAGGAGGATATCATAGGGCAGGTCGTTCTGGTCCAAGGAAAACAGGGACAGGATGTACCGGCCCTGGCCAGCTACGTTGATAGGAGCCGAGCAAGCGTCCCCGGAATGGCTTTCCCGGATCCACATTTCCGGCCCGAACATCAGGAAAGGGACATCGTGGCTCCGTGCCACACAGATGCTGGAAGTCCCCACATCTTCTTCCAGGACCCGCATGCCCTGGATGTCCTCGATGCTCCGCTGGAAGAAGGGCAGGGCATAGTTCTTCAGCACGTACCCTTCTTCATCCACCAGCAGCATGCTTAGATTATGGGAGTTGAAGTACTGCTTGTTCTGTTCAAAGAGCCCGTCCACATATTTCACCACATCCTCATGGACTTCCAGCGCTCTCGCCAGTTCCTGAGGAGACAGCCGCACCCCATGGGCCGGCATGGTCTCATGGTTCAGCTTCCGGGCTTCACACCGGCGCCAGGACTCCGCGACCCACGGATGGACGTTGGGATCGATAATCCCCTCGTCAATGAACTTATTGTAGTAGCTGGTCAATTTTTCCTTATTGCGTCGTTCCCTAATCATCGATTTACCCCCTGATTCGCTTTAGCGATATGATTTATGTACCGGGACCAGGACCCGCTTGGCACCGTAATATCTTGTCTTCCAGTATTCATCGGACAGGCTGCACAGCCGGACCCCTTTAGACGAGGTGGCATTCCAGAACAACCCGTTCCCTGCATAGATCCCCACATGGGAAGCTCCCGGTTCGTAGGTGGAAAAGAACACCAGGTCCCCCGGCTTCAGTTGCCGCTGGGTCACGAAGAGCCCTTTTTCGAACTGCAGATCCGCCGTCCGGGGCAGCTGGGCTTTATGCTGCCGGAACACGTACTGGACGTAGCCGGAGCAGTCGAAGGCCCGGGGGGTGGTCCCGCCGAAGCTGTAGGGCACTCCCTTGTACCGGGAAGCCGTCCGGACCACGTCTTCCCCCTTCACGCCGTGGATTCCCTCTTTTTCAAAGGCCGCCTCCTGGATCCGGAAATAGGTGGTATCGTCCACCCTTCCTGTAGCCTGCAGTTTATGGCTGCGCTGGAAGTTCCGTACCTGTTCCTCCAAGTCCCGGGTATATCTCCCGGTCAGGGGGGTCTTCATGCCGATGGCGTTCAATTTGATCTGCACGGTCTTGACTTTCCAGCCCTTGTCCCCGACTTTCAGAGGGGCCGCCTTGCGGGCAACCGCGCCTACTGAAAGGGGCAGGGCCAATACAGCCAGGACCAGCGCTGTGACAAACTTATGCAGTTTCATACGAGGTGCCTCTTTTCCTAAAACAACGGATCTTGTCAGATCTGGCAAAAATGAAACATTCTCAATACTCCATATTAGTATAAACTTCCCAATCCGTCAATTTGGAAAGTTTACCGATGGACACTTCCAGTTCCTGGAGCAGCCGTCCTTTGTCCTGGGGCAGCGTCCCAGCCAGGGCCACATAATTGGAAATGTGGTTGCTGCGGAACAGGGTATGGCTCTCTGGCCGGATCTCCACATTTTCCAGCATGGTATGGGCTTCCTGAGCCAGGCCAGCTGGGGAGAGCAGCTCAAATTCTCCATTTTCGAACTGCCGGAGCATTTCCGTCCCCTTGTACAGCCGCAGGGTCAGCACACTGAGCATATTGGGCTGGATGGCGGTCACCGCTTTCCCTGTCTCCACGGCGTGGCGCTCACTGTCCGCTTTCCCGCCCAGGCCGGCGATCACCATCATGGACAGTTTCATACCGCTGCGGACCACCTTCTGTCCGGCGGCGATGGCTTCTTCCGCCGTGACGCCTTTCTTGATCCGGGCCAGGAGGGCATCGTCCCCGGTTTCCAGGCCGAAATACAGCATCTTCAGCCCCGCTTCCCGGAGCCGCCGCATCTCTTCATCGCTCTTGCGCAGGATATCCCGGGGTCCAGCGTAAGAAGTCACCCGCTGGAGATGGGGGAAGGTCTGGTAGAGCACAGCCAAGATCTTCAGCAGCTTCTCTGTAGGAAGCACCAGGGCATCCCCGTCCGCCAGGAAGATCCGTTTCACCTGATCCTGGGCATACCGGGCCGCCAAGGCGATCTGTCGGGAGATCTCTTCATTGGGGCAAAGGGCGAACTGTACGTCCTTATACATGGCACAGAAGGTACAGGTATTGTGGGCACACCCCCGGGTCACCCGCAGGATGAAGCTGTTGGCTTCACTGGGGGGACGGAATACCGGAGTATCGTAATCATCGAAATACAATCCGAACATAAGCATTTCCTCCCGCATGCTGTAAAAATTTCTTCAATATATACATCCTTATAGACAGTCTTTTCACAAGATTCCTCGAATTCTTACATTTGTACAAAATTCCACTGGCTACGTCCATTATTATAAACTATTTTACACTCTCCTGCATGTTTTTTTGTAAACTTTTTGAGAAGAAAATTTTTCCCCGTATTCTGCCTGCTTCCTTTAAGAGAGTCCTTTCAGCCCCTTGTTTTTTGTGATTTAACAATATATAATTTTTACTTGAAGTTTGACACATGAAAGGTTAGAGGTGAACTGAATGTCTGCACAAGAAGCAAGTTTCATGGGCGGTGTAGAAGTACCCCCCAGCAAGTCCTTGACCGACAAAGTGGCCATCGAAAGATGCCCGGCTCCGGACGTGGTGTACATTCCTCTTTCCCAGCACATTGGTGCTCCGGCAAAACCGGTGGTGAAACCAGGGGATAAGGTCACGATCGGACAGGTGATTGGTGAAGCAGGCGGTTTCGTCAGCACCAACATCCATGCCAGCGTCAGCGGCATGGTCATGAAGCTGGAAAATCGGTATATGCCCAACGGCATGATTTCCCAGTGCGTGGTCATCAAGAATGATGGCCAGGACACCCTGTGCGAGGATATCAAACCCCGCAGCGAAGAAGAGATCACCCCGGATCTGATCCGTCAGGTCCTGCGGGAAAAAGGGATCGCCGGCATGGGCGGCGCCACCTTCCCCACGGCGGTGAAGTATGCTCCTCCCAAGGAAGGCCACTGCCCCATCGACACGATCCTCCTGAACGGGATCGAATGTGAACCCTTCGTCACGGCGGATCACCGTACCCTCCTGGAATACGCTGACGAGATCATCCAAGGGCTGAAGTACTTCATGCTGGCCTCCGGCGCTGCCAAAGGCGTCATCGGCATCGAAGACAACAAACCCGATGCCATCGAACTGATGCAGAAGAAAGTGGCTGGCGAAGCCAACATCGAAGTCTGCGTCTGCAAGGAAAAATATCCTCAGGGCTCTGAAAAGCACCTGATCTATGCCGCTACCGGCCGTACCGGCCCTGATCGGGGCCTGCCAGCGGATGTGGGCGTCATCGTGGACAACGTAGGCACTGCTGTAGCAGCCTGCCGCGCTGTGAAGAACAATGTCCCCCTGTACGAAAGAGTCGTGACCATCAGCGGTGACGGCGTGAAGAAACCGGGGAACTATATCGTCCGTCTGGGGACCCTCTACAGCGACGCTGTGGAAAAAGCCGCCGGTGGCCTGGAAGGAGCTCCCGGCAAGATCGTTTCCGGCGGGATGATGATGGGTTTTGCCGTCAACTCCCTGGATTACCCCATCACCAAAGGTTCCAGCGGTCTCTTGATCTTCAATTCCAACTCTCCTTTTGCCCAGTATCATGAACCGGATCCCTGCGTGCACTGCGCCCGCTGTGTGGATGCCTGCCCCATGAAGCTGGAACCCACGGAAATCGTCCAGGCTGTGAAGAAGCAGAACTGGGAAGATGCGGAACGGTTCTTCTGCCATGCCTGCATCGAATGCGGTTCCTGTGCTTTCGTATGCCCTGCCCATATTCCTCTGGTGCAGTACATCCGGATGGGCAAGCAATTTATCAGAGGGAAAGGTGACGGCGGTCACAACCCCTTCTATAAATTCGACAAATAATTTCGCGAAAGGACTGGATATCGATTATGGAACCTATTAAAGAACCGAAACCGCTGGTTCTCGTTTCCTCGTCTCCCCACATGCACTGTGGGCTCACCATCAGCAAGTCCATGCGGGAAGTCATCCTGGCACTGGTACCGGCTGTCCTGGCTTCTGTCTATTATTTCCGCGTAGATGCGGTCCGTGTGATCGTTTGCTGCGTGCTTTCTGCCATTATCTTTGAAAAACTGGCCAATAAGGTCATGGGCGTGAAGAAGGATACCGTCAAGGACGGTTCCGCAGCCCTCACCGGCCTGCTGCTGGCCCTGTGCCTGCCTGCTTCCCTGCCCAGCTACATGTCTGTCCTGGGCGGCATGTTCGCCGTAGTGATCGGCAAAGCCATCTTCGGCGGCCTGGGCAAGAACATCTTCAACCCGGCCCACATCGGCCGTGCCATCCTGCTGGCTTCTTTCCCCCAGCAGATGACCACCTGGGTCATCCCCGCTACCAAAGCGGCTGCTGTAACGGCTGCCACGGCCGGGGCAGATGCCACCACCGCCGCTACGCCTCTGGCTGTGATGCGTATGACGGAAAAAGTATGGCAAGCTGGCGGTGCCGCTGCTTCCCAGCTGCCTCCTCTGTCCGATCTCTTCATCGGCAACATCGGCGGTTCCCTGGGTGAAACCTGCGTACCGGCTCTGGTCCTGGGTGGCCTGTACCTGATCTGGAAAAAGCTCATCGACTGGCGTATCCCTGTGTTCTATCTGGCCACGGTAGCCGTGCTCACTGGGATCTACGGCGCTGTGATGGGGTATCCTTCCACTTTCCCTCTGTACCATCTGTTTGCCGGTGGCCTGATGATCGGTGCCTTCTTCATGGCTACTGACTGGGTCACTTCCCCCATCACCAAGAAGGGCAAGATCATCTATGCCATCGGACTGGGCGTCCTGACTTCCCTGATCCGTCTGCGGGGCAGCTACACGGAAGGCGTGTGCTATTCCATCCTGATGATGAACATGGTCACTCCTATGATTGACCGGTTCGTACGGAATGTATCCTTCGGAGGAGGTCAGAAAAAATGAGCAACCTCTTTGTTAAATACACCGGCATCCTGGCCGTCATCTGCGGCGTCAGCGTAGGTCTCGTAGCTGCTGCCAATGAAGGGACCAAGGATACCATCGCCAAAAAACACGAAGCCGATACCCGGGCTGCCTACAAGGTAGTGCTGCCGGAACTGGGCGACCTGAAGAAGCTGCCGGCTCCCGGCGGACTGATCACCGATGTGCAGCAGTCCAACAAGAACGGCAAGCCCAACGGCTACATCTACACCGTGACCCCCAGCGGCTACGGCGGAAAAGTGACCCTGATGGTGGGCATCTCCAAGAATGGAGACAAAATCACCGGGATCAAGGTCATGAACCACAGCGAAACCCCTGGCCTGGGTGCCAAGAGTACGGAACCCGCCTGGCAGGCCCAATTCAAAGGCAAACCTCTGAAAGAGGCTCTTGTGGTCACTAAACAGGAAGCGGGCAAACCCAATGAGATCAAAGCCATCACTGCGGCGACCATCACTTCCAGAGCTGTGGTCACCGGCGTCAATGCCGCCCGGGAAGACTACATGAAGAATCATGCCAACGGAAAGGACTGATCGAGATGCTGCATGAATTGACCAAAGGTATCATCAAGGAAAACCCGTTGTTCGTCCAGCTGTTGGGTGTGTGTCCGTCGCTGGCCACCAGTACTTCTCTGACCAACGCCATCGGTATGGGCTGTGCCTTTACCTTCGTTCTGGTATTCACCAACATGATCATCGCTGCCATCCGGAAACTGATTCCGGACCAGATCCACATCCCCTGCTATATCGTGGTCATCGCATCTGTGGTGACCGTATTGGAAATGCTGATGAACGCTTTCGTGCCGGCGCTGTACGCAGCCCTGGGCGTATTCGTTCCTCTGATCGTAGTTAACTGTATCGTCCTGGGCCGTGCGGAAGCTTTCGCCTGCGACCATGGGATCATCGCTTCCGCTCTGGATGCCATCGGCATGGGCATCGGTTTCACTTTCGCCCTTAGTTGCATCGCCTGCTTCCGGGAACTGATCGGAGCCGGCAAACTGCTCGACCATGCCGTCCTGCCCGCTGCGTACCAGCCGGTGCTGATCTTCATCCTGCCGGCTGGAGCCTTCCTGACCATGGGCTTTGTCTTCGCTACGGTCAACTACTTCAAAGAAAGAGGTGCTCACAATGCATAGTACTTTCGGCATTCTCTTCAGTTCCATCTTCGTTTCTAACATCATCCTGTCCCGGTTCCTGGGAATGTGCTCCTTCCTGGGGGTTTCCAAGAACTTCAAGAATTCCGTAGGCATGAGTGCTGCCGTATCCTTCGTCATGCTGCTGTCCACCATGCTCTCCTACGCCTGCTACCATCTGCTCCTGGTGCCCTATCACCTGGAATACCTGAAGACCCTGGTCTTCATCCTGGCCATCGCCACCCTGGTACAGCTGGTCGAAATGTTCATGAAAAAGGCCATGCCCTCCCTGCACAAAGCCATGGGTATCTACCTGCCGCTGATCACCACTAACTGCGCCATCCTGGGTATCGCTCTGATCAACGTGGAAAGCAACTACAGCTTCCTGGATTCCTGCGTGAACTCCATCGGTACGTCCATTGGTTACACCATGGCCATCCTGCTGTTCTCCTGCATCCGGGAACGTCTGGACGAAAAGGCTCTGCCCAAATGCCTCCAGAACCTTCCCATTGCTTTGATCACCGCCAGCTGCATGTCCATTTCCATGATGGGGATGAGCGGCATCCATTGAGTTAGGAGCTGAATAATTATGATTATGACTGCTGTGATTCTGGTCGCAGTGCTGGGTGGCGCATTCGGCCTGGTACTGGCTACGGCCAGCAAGAAATTTGCCGTTGAAGAAGATCCCCGGATCGGGGAGATCACCAACCTGCTGCCCGGCGCTAACTGCGGCGGGTGCGGGTATGCCGGCTGCGGCGCCATGGCTGATGCCATCGTTTCCGGTCAGGAAAAAGACGCCACCAAATGCGTAGTCTGCAGCGCTGAGAACAAAAAAGCCATTGCCGCTGTCATGGGTGTGGAAAGCAACGATGACGAAAACGCCGTCCGGAGCATCCCCCGTCTCCACTGCAATGGCTGCACCGCCAACCGGACCCCTGTGGCCAACCGGGCAGGCATCAAGAACTGCTATGTGAAAGCTGCCAATGCTGGCGGCCCTGGCCAGTGCAACTTCGGCTGCTTCGGAGACGGTGCCTGCGTGGACGCCTGCAACTTCGGTGCCCTGAAGATCGGCGAGAACGGACTGCCGGAATTCGACTACAACAAATGCGTCAGTTGCGGTGCCTGCTCCAAAGCCTGCCCTCAGCTGCTGATCGAAATGATCCCGGCGGACAAGAAAGTCCTGGTCCAGTGCAACAACCGGGAAAAGGGCAAAGCCGCTATGACCAACTGCAAGGTGTCCTGCATCAGCTGCGGCATCTGCGTGAAGACCTGCCCCAAACAGGCCATCACCCTGGAAGACGGGCCCAACGGCAGTATCCCGGTCATCGACTACACCAAGTGCGTGGGCTGCGGCCTGTGCACCATGAAGTGCCCTCGGAAGTGCCTGGTGAAGATCAATCCTGTCACCGGTACGCCTGAAGCTCCTGCCAAGGCAGAACCCACCGGCTGCGCCTGCTGTGCCATGGCCGACCAGTGCCCGTCCGCCCAAGCCCAAAAGCAGAGATAAAACGAGGACTTCTATGAAAAAACTATTAGCTTCGCTTCTGGTTTTCAGCAGCCTGACTTGTGCAGGCTGCTTTTTTCAAGCCGAAAAACACGAAGACACCCGGTTCATGATGGACACCATCGTGACCATCACCACCACCGGAGACAGCAAAAAAGACCTGGAAAGCGCCGCCAATGACGCCTTCCAACTGTTCCAGACCATCGCCAACCAGACGGATCCCTATACAAAACAGGGTCCGGAAGACCTGTACGCCGTGAACGAAAGTGCCGGCCAGGGGCCTCACAAGGCCTCCCCCTATCTCATGGACATCCTAAGCAAGGTACGGCCCATGGGGAACCGAAATCTGGATCTGTCTCTGGGTCCAGTGATCCAGGTGTGGAACGCCCATAAAGAAGCCAAAACCGTTCCCAGTGAAGGGGAAATCACCCAGGCACTGGCCAAAACCGGTCCTGAGAAGTATACTGTAGACACAGCCGCCAATACGGTGACTCTGGCCCCCGGTGCCCAGCTGGATCTGGGTGCAGTGGCCAAAGGCTATGCGGTGGAACAGACGGCGGACCTCTTGAGCCGGGACAAACGGGTCAAGACCGCCCTCATCAACGCCGGGGGCAACATCAAGGTGCTGGGCACCAAAGATGACGGCAGCCCCTGGAAAATCGGCGTCCAAGATCCCCGGAATCCCCAGAGGATCATCGGGACCCTGGCGGTAAAAGATGGTACGGCCATCGCCACCAGCGGGGATTACCAGCGATACTATGAAGTGGACGGGAAGCGGTACCACCACATCCTGGACCCCCGGACCGGCTGGCCCGCCTGGCATGCCCGCTCCGTCACCATAGTCACCCATTCGGCCTTCTGGGCAGACTATTATTCCACCCTGCTCTTTGTCCTGCCGGAAGACAAAGCCATGGCCCTGGTGGAAAAAGATCCCAACCTGGAAATGCTCTATGTGGACCTGGAGGGGAAGACCTATGTATCTTCCGGCCTGAAAGACATCTATACCCCGGAAAAATAAGGAGACCTTATGCGCAAGAATGATTTTTGGCTGATCCTGGTCCTGCTGGTACTGGCAGCAGGGAGCTGGTTCCTGTTCCGTTCCGACAGTACGGCCAAGGATAAAGTCCTGGTGGTCCGGAAAGACCAACAGGTGCTCCAGCGGATCGAACTGAAAAAAGTGACCTCGGAGACCAAGCTGATCGTCCCCGTGGAACATGGGGAACTGGTGATCGCCTACGACAAAGACGGCGGCCGGGTGATTTCTTCCCCCTGTCCGGACCAGGTCTGCGTCCATCAGGGCAAGATCACCCGTTCCGGCCAGACCATTGCCTGCGTACCGGAAAAAGTCCTTGTCACTCTTACCACTGCAGCAAAGGAGAATGATCATGACGCCATCCTCCGCTAAACTATCCATCCATGAAATCACCCAGCTGGGAGTCCTTTTGGCAGCTGCCATCGCTCTCCGGCTGGCAGAAACCAGCCTGGCCTGGCTGCTGCCTCTGCCGGGAGCCCACCTGGGACTGGCCAATACAGTGACCATCATCGTCCTGTACCTGTACGGTCCGGGCAAAGGAACCCTGTTCCTGGCCAGCCGCATCCTCCTCACCGGACTGCTCTTCACCGGGCTTCTGACACCCGGTTTCCTGATCGGGCTGGGGGGCGCGGCCCTGAGCTTTGTGGGCATGGCTTTGGGAGAGAAGCACCATTGGTTCTCCATCATCGGGATCGGCCTTTTGGGAGCCTTCCTCCACAACTGCGGACAGATCCTGGTGGCAGTGGCCATCATGCGGACCCCGGCCCTGTTCTCCTACCTGCCGGTGCTGATCGCCATCGGCATCCCCACCGGCCTGTTCACCGGCTTTTTGGCCAGCTTCTTCCTGGAGAGGATGAAGGAGAAAGGGACTGCTGCTTAAGCAGCAGTCTCGTCAACCATATAAGGAGCTTCAAACCCATGGAACCTGCAAAAACCTTTGACGAACTGAAAAAACAACTGGAGGACTGTACGGCCTGCCCGCTGCGCCAGGACTGCCAGGCCCCGGTGGGCTGGTTCGGCAGCCTGGAAAGCCCCCTGATGATCGTAGGAGAAGGACCGGGCGGCGTGGAGGACGACTACGGCTGTCCCCTCATCGGCCCCAGCGGCCAGTTGCTGGATCGGGCCCTCTGGTCCGTCCGGATCACCCGGGACCGGGTCTACACCACCAATGTAATCAAATGCCGGCCCAAAGGGAACCGGACCCCTACCGTGGAAGAAGGGGCCTTCTGTGCCCAAAAATGGCTGGAACAGGAAATCCGGCTGCTCCGGCCCAAGGTGATCCTGGCCCTTGGCAGTGTGGCCCTCCGGTATTTCAAGGGACCGGAAGCCCGGATCACCCGAGAACGAGGCCAATGGTTCACCACCGCTGAGGGGATCCCCTGCCTGGCCACCTTCCACCCTTCCTATCTGCTCCGGCTCACCGGCCAGTCCCAGATTGCCGCCAAATGGGAAGTCTTCCACGACCTGGAAGCTGTGAAGGCCAAGATAGAAGAGCAGTGCCCCGGGTACAGCTGGAACAGCGGAGCCCCGGTGCATCTGTTTGAGTTGTTCAGGAAAAGAAGCTGAAAAGGCTGCCGCATTGCGGCAGCCTTTTCTGTGTTAAAATAGAAGAAAGAGAGGTGTTTCCTATGACAATCCTTGCTTCATATGCCGTTCCCCACCCCCCCATCATCCTGCCGGAAGTGGGCCGGGGGGAAGAGCGGAAAATTGCCGCTACCACAGCTGCCTATGAGGCGGTCATGAAACAGGCGGCGGAATTCCAGCCAGATACCCTGATCATCACCAGTCCCCATGGGGAAATGTACATGGATTACTTCCACATCGCCCCAGGCAGCGGTGCCCAGGGGGATTTCGCCCAGTTCCGGGCGCCCCAGGTGGAACTGTCCGTCCGGTATGACCGGGATCTGGCGTCCCTGATTGATGAGGAAGCCCGGCAATCAGGGATCCCCGCCGGTTTCGGGGGAGAACGGGATCCGGCTCTGGACCACGGTACCATGATTCCCCTGTATTTTTACCGGAAATACGGTTCCCTGGACAAGGTGAAGGTGGTCCGGATCGGCCTGTCCGGCCTGGGGCCCGATGTCCATTATCTCTTCGGCCGGTACATCCGGGAGGCCACGGAAAAGCTGGGTCGCCGGGCAGTATTCATCGCCAGCGGGGATCTGTCCCATAAGCTGAAAAAAGACGGTCCTTACGGCTATGTTCCGGAAGGCCCCGTCTTCGACCGGCAGTGTACGGAAGCCCTGGGCCAAGGCGATTTCTTCCGGCTCCTGACCCTGGACCATTCCCTGTGCACCCGTGCCGCCGAATGCGGCCTCCGTTCCTTCTGGATCATGGCCGGGGCCTGGGACGGCACCGCTGTCCGATCCCGTCTCCTCTCCTATGAAGGCCCCTTCGGCGTGGGCTACGGGGTGGCCGCCTTCCTGCCGGGAGCACCGGATCCCGGGAGAAAATTCCTGTCCCCCCTGCTGGCCGCTGAAAAAAAGCGCCGGGAAGAGCGGATCGCCCGGGAGGATCCCTATGTGAAACTGGCCCGGCTGGCCGTGGAAACCTATGTGAAGGACCATGAAATCGCCCCGCTGCCGGCTGATCTTCCCCCGGAAATGCTCCAGACCCAGGCTGGTGCCTTCGTATCTCTCCATCTCCAGGAGCAGCTCCGAGGCTGCATCGGCACCTTCCTGCCCACCCAGGACTGCCTGGCCCGGGAGATCCTGCTGAACGGGATCTCTGCCGCCACCCGGGATCCTCGCTTCCCCGCCGTCCAGCCGGAAGAACTGCCCTATCTGGAATACAATGTGGATGTACTCACCACCCCGGAACCCATTTCCGGACCGGAACAGCTGGATCCCCGGAAGTATGGGGTCATCGTGAAAAGCGCCCAGGACGACCGGAGAGGCCTTCTGCTGCCCGATCTGGACGGAGTGGATACCGTAGATGACCAGATTGCCATCGCCCGTCAGAAAGGAAATATCGCGGCCACAGAGCTAGTTCAGTTGTTCCGGTTCCAGGTGGTGAGACACAGATGACGGCCCCGGAGAAAATCCTTACCTGCTCCCTTTGCCCCCACCGCTGCCGGCTGGCCCCCGGGCAGACCGGTTTCTGCCGGGCTCGGAGCCATCGGGAGGGGAAGATCCGCCCGGACAATTACGGTTTCCTCACCTCCCTGGCCCTGGACCCCATCGAAAAAAAGCCCCTCCGCCGGTTCCATCCCGGCAGCCAGATCCTATCCCTGGGCAGCTGGGGCTGTAATCTCCGCTGCCCCTTCTGTCAGAACGCCTCCATTTCCCAAGCCGGCCCGGAAACCGCCCGGCTCCATCTGGATCCGGAGCAGCTGATGGCCCTGGCCCTGGAATACCGGGATAAAGCCGGCAGCATCGGAGTGGCCTTCACCTACAACGAACCCCTAGTAGGTTATGAATATGTCCGGGACTGCGCCCGGCTGCTGAAGGAAAATGGGCTCTGCACCATCCTGGTGACCAACGGGACTCTCTGCCAGGATCCTTGGGAAGCCCTGCTGCCCCTGGTGGACGCCGCCAACATCGACCTGAAAGGCTTCACTCCA
Organism: Acidaminococcus nyctereutis; assembly: GCF_052216985.1. Taxonomy (NCBI): domain Bacteria; kingdom Bacillati; phylum Bacillota; class Negativicutes; order Acidaminococcales; family Acidaminococcaceae; genus Acidaminococcus; species Acidaminococcus nyctereutis. The sequence continues at coordinate 16,511 of NZ_JBQOUY010000015.1, read as the reverse complement.
GAATTCTATCAGTGGGTCCAGGGAAATCTGGAAACAGTGAAAACCAATATCCAGTTGGCGGTGGAAGCCGGCTGCCATGTGGAAGTGACCACCCTGGTGATTCCGGGGAAAAATGACGGAGAGGAAGATATGAAAAAAGAGGCCCAATGGCTGGCCTCCCTGTCTCCGGAACTTCCTCTGCATATTACCCGGTATTTCCCCCGCTGGCACCTGGACCTGCCCCCCACCCCGGTAGAAACTGTATACCATCTGGCCGCCCTGGCCCGACAGTGGCTGAAGTACGTGTATGAGGGGAATTGCTGAAAAGGGGCTGCTGCATGTGCAGCAGCCCCTTTTCAGGTCTCGAGTCTCGAGTCGTGAGTCTCGGGCCTCTGGATAGAACCTGTACCATGTCCAGGTTCTTTTGAAGATACAAAACCAGAGCCGTGCTGGATATAGAAACGAATATCTTATCATGGGCGGAACAGGTTTTCCCTATTCAAAAATTTGCCTGCAAATTTCTCATTCGGCTCGAGACCCGAGACTCGAGAATCGAGACCGAGGTGCTGCACAGCACGTGCAGCAGCCCCCACTTCTTCACCACCTGTTTTCCTGTTCCCTCTCCTGCCGGTGTTCTCTCCGGATTTCTGCGTGTTTCTTCCTTTCCTCGGCCCGGTGCTTTCTTGCTTTGACCCGTTCTTTCCGGACTTCCTTCCGGTACTGAGCCGTCTTTTTGTGCCGCTCCAGCCTTACCTGATGGACTTCCCGGGGCGTAGGCGGGGTAGCGGCTTCGGCCCGGCTGCTCACCAGGGCGCTGGCTCCCAGCACCAGAGTGACCCCCAGCAGGAACAGGCTAGTGATTTTTTTGAACCGGTGGATTATGGATCCATAGGGTTTTGCCATGGCATAGGTTACGATTTTCGTCATGATGGTCGACCTCCTTTACCCCAGCAGCTGCTGGATAGGATTCAGTTTATGGACCCGGCCGTGGATGACCTGTCCGCTTTGGGCATCTACCAAGAACAGGTAGCCCATGCCACCTTTTTCACAGCGGGCCAGGTATACGCCCGGGAAATGATTTCCCGCAACGGGGTTGGCCATTTCCGTTCGGCTGCCCTCCGTCTGTTTAGGAGTGGCCCCAGTCCGGCCGTCCGCCCTTTCTTTCCCTTCCTCCAGCCGTCCGGGCTGTCCGCCTTCCGGCCGTTTTTCCGGCTTCTTCCGGCTGTCATCTGCCTTTATTTCCCGTCTGTTTTCCTTCCGTTCCTTCTTCTCCAGCTTTTTGTCCCAGGGCTTTCCTACCCCTGGCTTCCGGTCATCCAGGTTGATGCTCTGGAACGTGATGTTGGAAACATCGGTTCCCAGGATACTGGCGATGTTTTCCTTTACCGCATCAATAGAAGCCAGAGGGAGGTTCTTCTGGGCCGCCAGATTCTGGAGCATCTTCGTCCGTGCCTGGGCTTCCTGGCTCCTGGCTTCTGCTTTGGCCCGGTGCAAGGCGAACTTGCCTCCCCCCGCCACAACCGCCAGTGCCAGCAGGCATCCGGCTCCCTTTTTCAACCGCTGAGGGGTGATCTGTTTCCTGCCCCAATGGACGGCTTCTTGAAGCCGTACTTTGCTCTGTTCCATTCTTTCCTTGTCCATGTCGGTCCCTCCTCAGCGGGAATTCCTATTCCCTGTTTGATGGACCCAGTATATAAGGGTAAAATGAAGCGGAAATGAAAGAACACGGGAGAGTTGTGTACTGTATTTCACAACTCTCCCGTGTTCTCATGATTTCCGGACAGCAGGGAGCTGCAGGAAGAAAGTACTGCCTTTTCCCACCTGGCTTTCGGCCCCTGCCTGGCCCTTCATCAGCTTGGCAGCTGCCGCCACAAAGGACAGCCCCAGCCCCAGGCCCATGTTCTGTTTCTTGTTCCGGGACGGATCCGCCTGGTACAAGCGGTTCCAGATCTTTTCCAGTTCTTCCGGAGGCAGTCCATTCCCATCGTCCGTTACGGACAGACGGACTCTGCCGTCCCGTTCTTCCAGGATCACGCCGATCCGGCTCCGGGTGAATTTCAGGGCATTGTCCAGATAATTGCTCAGGATCCGGGTCAGCAGCGCCTCCTCCCCCAGCACTTGGAGATCCGGCTGGGCGGAGGTTTTCCACTGGAAATTCCCTGCCTGGGGCAGTTTCTGGTAATCTTCCAAGGTTTCCTGGACCAGCCGGCTCAGGTCCACAGGGACCAGCTCCAAATGTTTCCGATTCCCCAGCCTAGACAGTTCCAGCAGCTGGTTGATCAGCTGGCTCATCCGCCGAGACTGTTGGAAGATGTGCCGGAATTCCTCCCGGGCTTCCTCCAGATCGGCCGTATAATCTTTGCCAAATTCGCTTTCCGCCATGATCACCGCCGTAGGAGTCCGCAGTTCATGGGATACATCGGATGTGAACCGTTTCTCCCGTTCCAGCAGCTCTTCGATCTGGCCCAGCATCCAGTTGAAGGTCCGTCCCATCTGGTGGATTTCATCCCGGCTGTCGTCCAAGGGGATCCGCTGGGACAGGTCCCCAGTTTCCCCAATGGCCCGGGCCGCTTCACTGATGGCCTGGACCGGAGCAAAGCTCCGTTTGATGATCCGGTAGCCTCCCAGGGTCACCAGTACCAGGAACAGGGGCAAAGCGATCAGGGCCCCCAGCAGCAGCACCCGGTAATGCCGGGAATACACCGTATCCGTCAGATACCCCCGGATGAACGGCCCCGGTCCCCGGAAGGTGCCGGACCGGATCTTCTGCTCATCCGGCCGCAGGGGCAGATCGAAATAATGGTATGGGACCCCATTGATGACCAGAGCCTGGGGACCCCGGCCGAACACCGGCTGCATCCCCCGAGGAGCCCCTTCCGGTTCTGTCCCTTCCAGGAGTTCTCCCCGATGGGTCTGGAGGGACAGGTACACATTGTCGTCAAAGGACCGGAACTTTCCTTTTTTTTCCTTGTACCGGTCTCCGGCTTTTTCCACCGCCTTGATCAGAGTCCGGCCGGCAGCCCGTTTTTCGTAATCCACCCCCACCTTTAGGATTACCCCGGTAAACAACACCAGGATGATGGACAGGAACAGGGTGTACCACAGGGTGACCCGAAGGGAGACCGGCAGATTCTTCAGCCGTTTCCATCCCCGCTGCAGCCGGCGACCCAGGGCTATCCTACACTTTAAGCACATAACCGGTCCCCCGTACTGTATGGAGCAGCTTCGGTTCAAAGTCTTTGTCGATTTTTTTCCGCAGGGTCTTGATGTAGACATCCACCATATTGGAATAGCCTTCGTAGGAAAAATCCCAGGCATGTTCCAGGATCTGTTCCCGGGAAAGCACCGTGCCCTGGTTCCGCAGGAGATAATCCAGCACGGAGAATTCTTTTGGGGTAAGGGAAATATCCTGCCCGCTCCGGGTCACCTGATGGGTCCGGGTATCCAGGGTCAGGTCCGCCAGAATCAGCTGTGTCCTTGCCGTCTGCTGGACATTGCTCCGCCGGAGCAGACTGCGGATCCGGGCCAGGAGCTCATCGAATTCAAAAGGTTTCACCAGATAGTCGTCCCCGCCGCTGTCCAGTCCGGTGACCTTATCCTGGGTACTGTCCAGAGCGGTCAGGAACAGGACCGGTACCCGGCCACCCTTTTCCCGGATTTTTTTCACCAAAGTCAGGCCATCCATTTCCGGCATCATGATATCCACGATCAGCAGATCGTATTCCGCCGCATCCAGGTAGTCCAGGGCCTCTTTCCCGTTAAAAGCGCAGTCCACCGAATAGGTTTCGATTTTCAGCCGTTTGGCGATGATCTTATTCAGCGTGGGTTCATCTTCCACCACCAGGATCTTCATGCAGCATCCCTCCCTACTTATATATTTTACAGGATAGCAGAGGAAAATGAAACGCCGGTGAAAAAGAGGAAAGAAACTATTTGCCTTTTAAATTAGTGTTAACTAATCTGTAATATTTTTGCTGTTATCCGCATTTTTCCTTGATTTTTTCAAAAATCAGCGTACAATATTCCATGGGGAAAGAAACAGGAGTGAAAATCCGAAAGAATTTTTCAAAAAAAGCTTGCATCCTTCCTGGATCTATGCTAGAATAATTCCTGTAAGTAAAGACTAACCGCATTGTCTTTATTTTTTTCAAGGCTAATGGTTAGGTTTTCCTAACCATTAGCCACTCCCCTTGCTGATTGTCATTGAGGACCTTTCTTCTGAAAGGTTTTCAGCTGATTGTCATACAGGGACCCCGGAATGTGTGCCCCGGCGGTTCCCCTCTCTCCTGGAGAAACCTTTACTCCTCCGGTTTCTCCAGCCCCCAACCTTTTTTATTGTCAACCTTCAAAACAAAACCAGCGGCAGAGAAGCGCAGCTCTGCCGCTGGTTTTGTTTTTCATTCCTTATTTCTGCTGCCTGCGTAGTAGTTGATCAGACAGCCTGCAGCCAGGATCTCTTTCTGGGAAGGTTCCACCGTACCCAGGTGCAGGACAATCTCTCCCACTTTCTTTCCGTCCCGGACAAGGAATCCTTTGTACTCGTCCGTTTCTCCCAGGAGGATTTTCCGGACATGGGGGACGTATACCAGGTCACCCACCGCCAGTTTCCGGGAATCGTCATAAGAAGCCAGGAAGGGCAGCATCCCCCAGTTCATCACATTGCTCCGGTACCGTTTGGTAGCATATTCCAGGGCAATGTTGGCGGCACCTCCCAGCACCCGCTGACAGGAAGCTGCCTGTTCCCGGGCGGAACCGTCACCGAGTTTATTGGCATAGACCACGGAGCCAAAGGAGGTATCCTTTGCCATCTCCTCCACCGTTTCCGGCAGCGCCAAGGCATGTTTCACTGCAAGATAGACTGCTTCCAGTTCTCCGCTGACCTTACCGTCCTGCCGGGCTTTTTCCAGAGTCCGCACCGCTTTGGCCCTTCCCACATATTCCGGTACCTTCCGGCTCAGGGCAAATTCACTGAGGGCATAGGGGTCGCTCCGATAGGAAGAAGTTTCCCCGGAAGGGATCAGTTCGTCGGTAGTGGTCACCGGATCATCGATGTAGGCAGCCACCTTCAGCAGCACGTTTTCATTGAGTTTTTCAATGGAAGGCCAGGGTTTGATGGAAGGACCATACACCAACTCTTCTTTTTTATCCGGCTGGCCAATCCCGTCGAAGACCTTGTGGTCATAGGGCAGGCTGTCGTAATGGTAGGCGGGCACGCTGTCGTCGTATTCCACTTCCGTGGCCGGGGTCAGCGCTCCATGGTTGGCCGCGGTGGCAGCCACGCTCCGGGCATCCATCAGGGCCACGGAAGCGATCTGTCCCTTGCCGGGCTTGCTCCCTTCCCGGTTGGGGAAGTTCCGGGTGGTGTGCCGGACACTGAAGCCCTTGTTGTTGGGGGTATCCCCGGCCCCGAAGCAGGGACCGCAGAACGCGGACCGGACCACGGCGCCGGCATCCATCAGGTCGGCCAGGGCCCCGTTGCGCATCAGTTCCATGTAGATGGGATGGCTGGAAGGATACACACTGAAGGCAAACCGTTCATTGCCGATGCTCTTGCCCTTCAGGATGTGGGCCGCCGCCACCAGGTTTTCGTACAGACCGCCGGAGCAGCCGGCGATCAGTCCCTGGTCGCAGTGCATCTTCCCGTCATAATATTTATCCGACAGACCCAGGGACAATTCCTTGTTGTCCAGCATGTCCACTGCCTGCTTTTCGATTTCTTCCAGCAAGTCCCGGCCGCCTTCGTTCAGCTCTTTGATGGTGTACACATGGCTGGGATGGAAGGGCATGGCAATCATGGATTCTACTTTGTCCAGGTCCACCACCACGGCTCCGTCGTAGTACGCCAGGTCGCCGGGTTCCATTTCCCGGTAAGCTTCCGGACGGCGGTGGAGTTCCAGGTAATCCTTCACGGTGGTGTCCGTGGACCAGATGGTGGTCAGGCAGGTGGTTTCCGTGGTCATCACGTCGATGCCATTCCGGAAGTCCATGGACAGCCCGGCAATGCCGGGGCCCATGAATTCCATCACCTTGTTCTTCACAAAGCCGTTTTTGAACACAGCTTTTTCAATGGCCAGGGCCACATCCTGAGGTCCCACCCCATGACGGGTTTTCCCTTTCAGATAGATGGCGATCACCTGGGGCCGCTGGACATCGTAGGTATGGCCCAGGAGCTGCTTCACCAGTTCCGGCCCCCCTTCCCCGATGGCCATGGTCCCGAAGGCCCCGTACCGGGTGTGGCTGTCGGAACCTAGGATCATCTTCCCGCCACCGGCCATTTTTTCTCGCATGTATTCATGGATGACTGCCATATGGGGCGGTACGTACTGGCCTCCGAACCGTTTCACCGCAGACAGCCCGAAAACGTGGTCGTCCTCGTTGATGGTGCCCCCTACGGCCGCCAGGCTGTTGTGGCAGTTGGTCAGGATGTAGGGAACGGGGAAATGGTCCAGGCCGCTGGCAATGGCCGTCTGGATGATCCCCACATAGGTAATGTCGTGACTGGTCAAGGCATCGAATTTCAGATGGAGATCCTCCATCCCCTCTCCCTGCTGATGGGCTTCCAGCACTTGATAGGCCAGGGTCTTCCGGGTCCCCTCCGCTTTGTCAGCCTTGATTCCCTGGGCGGCCAGTCCTGCCTCCGTCAGCAGCTGTCCGTCCTTGTAAAAAACGCCCTCATGGATCAGTTCTACCATAATTGTTCATGCCTCCTGCTTCTCTCAGATCAGATGGTTCTTTTCTGCACGGCTTTATCATAGGATTCCTCGTGAAATAATACAAATACGTGTTTTTTTGTATCTGTCATCAAATTTTTCTATGGATCATGCCGTTGGATCCACCCCGGACAGAAAAAAGGACGGCATTCCTATCCGCCGTCCTTTTCCCTTGCTGGTTTCCTAAGAGATGGACCTTTCCCCACAAGGGGCTGCCCGAGATCCGTTCTCTGCTTTTCAGTGTACCGTTTCTTCCCGCAAAAAACAAATAGGTTTTTTTGGGGTTTTGCGATAAAATAAATCTATCTTTCATCACCCATCCTGTAAGGAGGTTCCCATGGACAATAAAGACATCCTGCTGCTGAAGACCCTGTACGAAGAAAAGAACATCACCCACACTGCCAAACGGCTGTTCCTTTCCCAGCCCGCTCTCACCGACCGGCTGAAACGGCTGGAGGCAGAATTCGGCTGTACCCTATTCCTCCGTCAGCCCCGGGGCATCCAGTTCACCTCTGAAGGGGAAATGCTCTACCGATTCTTCCTCCAGATGGAGTCCTCCTACCAGAAGATCCGGGACAGTCTGTCCGACGCCCGGATCCATCCGGCAGGGACCCTTTCCATCGCCTGTTCCAATGTGTTTGCCAAATACCACATGCCCCGGATCCTGACCCAGTTCCGAAAGATCTATCCCCGGATCGAGATCCACATGAACAGCGGATTCAGCCATGACCGCTACCGGGAGTTCTTGGAAGGAAAGTACCATATCTGCATTGTCCGGGGAGACCACAACTGGAATGAGGAAAAACGGCTCCTGTGGCAAGATCCCCTCTGCGCCTTCAGCCGGGAGTCCCTCAACATGGATCTGCTGCCCAGCTATCCCTACATCCACTATGTGACCGATCCCCTGCTCCAGAACGTGCTGGATGACTGGTGGTACGCCCATTACAAGAAGCCACCTTTTACGATCATCGAAACCGATGCCATGGACACCTGCCTGAAGATGGTCCAGGAAGGCCTGGGCTTCACCCTGCTCTCCCGGAGCTGCGGCCAGGACACCCCCCGGATCACCCCTACCGTGCTCACCACCCCGGAAGGGAAGCCCCTTTTACGGGAGACCTGGATGTACTACCGTCACAATTACCGCCTCCTGACCAGTGTCCGGGCCTTTGTGGAGTTTATGGAGGAGAAGTATTAAGGGGGTGTTGCATGAGCAACAGCCTCTTTTTGAGGTCTCGGGTCTCGAGTCGTGAGTCTCGAGACGTTGGATAGAACCTGTCCCCATGGCCAGGTTCTTTTGAAGGTGTAGAAGCAGTATCGTGCTGGATATAGAAACGAATATCTTATCGTTAGCAGATTAGGGTTTGTACATTTAAAAAATTTGCTTGCAAATTTCTCATTCGACTCGAGACTCGAGACCCGAGACCGAGCCGCTATGCGGCTTATGAGACCGGGGGTGTTGCACGTAACGTGCAACACCCCCGGTCACTGGTCTCTGGACGAAGGTAGGCAAACGTGGCTGGCGTTTGCCTTGGAACAGAAACGATACAACTCTACCGCCGGACCTGGAATTCCCGTCCGATCTGCCAGCACCGGCCGGCCACATCCCCGGTTTCCAGATAGAGGGCATTGCGGAATTCGAACAGGATGGGCCGCATTTTGGCATAATCCGGCTTGTCCCGTTCATTCAGATACCGTTCCTCCACATAAGTATGGACCGGTTCCAGGATATAATTGTTGAACTGTCCCACCTCCACTTTCCGGATGACTCGGCAGGTCATCACCAGCGGGGCATTGTCCGGTATGGGCGCCCCTTCCACCTCATCGAAATGATGGGGAAACACCTGGGACTTGTCTTCCTGAGCACCTTTGTGCAGGCCGCAGTAATCGGCCGCTGCCAGGATGTCCCGGTTCACCAGGCTGACGGATACCGTCCCGTTGGTTTCAATTCCCCGGACGGAAAATTCGTGGGCCTTATCCACACTGATCAGGAACCGGGTATGCTCCACCACGCCCACATGGGCCACCGGCAGCCAGTTCACCCGGCCTTCCGCCACAGTTCCCACGATGGTCAGCGGAGTGGGATACAGCCCCATGACCGCACCGATATCTTTTTGCATATGAATTTCCTCCTGTTTTCTTGTATTTTGGGATTGACTGTGCTAATATTATCCCCGATCTATCTAAATCACAAGAATGCACTTTTTTGTATGATACTATCTTTTTAGAAACTATAAGGAGGCCCCATGAACGAAAAGAAATACAACTGTCCGGTGGAAGCGGCCCTGAGCCAGCTGGGCGGAAAATACAAAGCCATCATCCTGTACTACCTGATGACGGAATCCGTGCTCCGTTTCAGCCAGCTCCAGCGCCACATCCCCCGGGCCACCGCCAAGATGCTTACCCAGCAGCTGCGGGAACTGGAAGGAGATGGACTGATCCACCGCACCGTCTACCCAGTGGTCCCGCCCAAAACCGAATATACTCTCACAGACCGGGGAGAATCTCTCCGCCCCATCATTATGGCCATCTGCAGTTGGGGCCGGGAGTACATGGCCGGCACTTTTTAACAGAGAGTTCCTTTTTGGGTACTTAGGGACCAAAAAGTGCGTACTTCCCAAAAGAGCCCCTATTTTCTAAAATATAGACAACATGAAAAACAGGAGCTGATACCATGAAGCGTTTTTTCAGAATGATACTGACTGCCATGCTGGTTCTGCCCTTGGGTGCACTGTCCGCCCAGGCAGCCCCGGTCAAAGGCCGGATCCTGGTGATTGCCTCCAGTGAGGGAACCCTAGAGCTGGCCGACCACACCCGGATGTCCACCGGGTTCTTCCTGAACGAGCTGGCCGTCCCCACAGAATACCTGGCCCAAAAAGGCTGGGAAATCGTCCTGGCCACCCCGGAAGGGAAGGATCCCATCATGGACCAGGGATCCAATGACAAAAAATTCTTCCAGGGCAAAGAAACTGAACGCGCCCGGGCGGAAGCCTTCGTCAACGGCCTGAAGCCCATTTCCTTCCAGCAGGCCATCCAGGGCGGATTGGACCGGTATGATGCCCTGTTTATTCCCGGAGGCCATGCACCTATGGGCAGCCTGATGGAAAATCAGGAGCTGGGGACCATCCTGAAGGATTTCCACACCAAAGAGAAGCCCACCGCCATGATCTGCCACGGGCCGGCTGCCGCCCTGGCAGCCCTGCCGGATCCCGCCGGCTACCGGAAAGCCCTGGTAGACCAGGACGTAAAAAGTGTCCTTACCCTGGGCAAGGGGTGGATCTACGAAGGCTATGCCATGACCGCCCTTTCTGATGCGGAAGAATGGCCCGGCGAAGTGGCCAAAGGGACGGAAATGCCCTTCCATCTGGAACAGGCTCTCCAGCTGGCCGGAGGAAAAATCCAGGTCCAGGGCATGAATCAGAGCCATGTGGTCAAAGATCGGGAACTGATTACCGGCCAGAATCCGGCCTCCGATCTGGAACTGGCCAAAACACTGGAGAAAGCGTTGAAGAAATGAAAAATGGGGCTGTTGCATGTGTGAAAATCACACACTTGCAACAGCCCCTTGGTCACTGGTCACATGTGACAGAGCAGCTATGCTGCTCCCTGACAGAAAAGAGCAGCATTCTGCGCTGCCTCTTTTCTTACATATGTCCCATCTGGTGCATCTGCGCCGGCATGGGCTGCCAGCCGGTGATGGTGGGATCCACCATGCCGAATACCATGGCCACATGGCTGACCACCAGGAACCCGATCAAAAGGCCGAAATGCCGCAGGGTCCGCTGCTGTTCCGTCATGTGCTTCCCGGTGACCCCCAGTTCCATCAGGGCAATGGCTCCCAAGGGAACGATTCCCAGTAGATAGGCAACGATGGCCAGCTGGTCCGCCCAGCCCTTCCAGTGGATCCCGGGCACCACGTTCACCAGGAGATACAGCACTACCAGGGCGAAATACACCCCAGCGGCAATCCCAAGCCGGTGGTTCCAGGCCTTCCAGCCAGCCGCTTTGCCGTTGTAATAAGTGGTATAGAATTCTGTAGCCACCAGGGATTCTGCCAGCACCACCGGGATCACCATAAAGAGGATCAGGTTCCAGGGCTGGTTGGCCGCCAAAAGATCCATATAATTTGTCATAACCATTGCACATCGCTCCTTCGTTGGGTTTGTTTTATTTCATAGCATTATTATAGGTATACAATATGCAGATGGTGGGAAGGGAATGTGAAGAAAATATGAAGGGGTGTTGCACAGAACGTGCAACACCCCCTCCTTACACTTCCACCACAAACTCCGCCCCGCCCTGGGGCCGGTTCCTGGCTTCTATATGCCCTCCCTGGGCTTCCACGAAGCTTTTGGCCAGAGACAGACCGATGCCGCTGCCCCCGGAGGCCCGGTTCCGGGATTTATCCCCCCGGTAGAACTGTTCGAACACATGGGGAAGATCTTCCGGCGGGATCCCCGGTCCCTCATCGGCAATGGTCAGACGCACCTTTTCGCCTGTCGCTTCCATTTTCAGCAGGATGGCCGTCCCCGGGGTGGTGTACCGGATGGCGTTGATAATCAGGTTGTACAGGACCTGGTTCATCCGGTCTGGATCCAGCTGCCGTACCGGCAGATCCGGAGCAATTTCCTTCACAAAATGGAGTTTCTTTTCCTCCAGCAGAGGTTCCAGCAGTTCTGCCGCCCGTTCCGTTTTTTCCCTCAGATCCACTGGCTGGAGATGGAGTTCCAGCTGGTGGACCTGGGCCAGGGACAGATCCCGGAGATCCCCCACCAGCCGGGTCAGCCGCATCACTTCTTCCTGCATGGAAAACAGTTTATCCGGCTCCGGCTGTTCCACCCCGTCCAGCATGCTCTCCAGATGGCCCTGGAGTACCGCCAGCGGCGTCTTCAGCTCGTGGGCGATATTGGCCAGCAGTTCCTGCCGGGTGCTTTCGTTGGCAGCCAGTTCCGCAGACATCTGGTTGAATACGGAAGCCAGCTGTCCCACTTCATCCCGGGTTTCCACCGGCACTTCCTGCTTCAGTTCCCCCTGACGGATCTTTTCCGCTGCCTGGGACAGCTGCCGCAGGGGACGGGTGATGTTCCCGGACAGGAAAAAACTCACCACCAGCCCGATTCCAGCAAACAGAAAACCGATCCACCACAGGGATTTGTGATAGGATTCCACAAACGTCCGTTCCGCCACTCCCAGCATCATCCGACGGCGCATGCCACCCATCCCCATACCACCGCCCATCATGCCCCTGCCCAGTCCCTGTCCGCAGTTTTCTCCCCCGTGCTGTCCGGCCAGGGCGGAGGGATCCTGGAGATACTGAAAAAAATGGGTCTCCATCTGCTGGTTGCAGATGGCAATGACGATCAGGGCGCAGATCAGGATCAACAGAAAGGTGCTGATCATCATCTTGTTCCGCACACTGTGAAAATGCATGCTTTTATCCTCCGAATTTGTAACCGATGCCATACACCGTCAGGATGTACCGGGGACTTTTGGAATCCGGCTCGATTTTCTTCCGCAGATTCCGGATGTGGGCATCGATGGTCCGTTCATAACCGTCAAAAGCAAATCCATGGCTGTTTTCCATTAATTGTAGCCGGTTGTATACATGGCCAGGGCTTTTCATAAGGACTTCCAGCAGACTGAATTCGATGGGAGTCAGCTCGATGGGTTTCCAGGACCCTCCTTCTTCCTGACGCAGCAGCAGATGCCGATCCAGATCCAGCTCCAGATCCCCGGCCCGGATCACGGTTTCCGGTTTGTCCTCTTTCTGCTGGCCATAGGCCCCATAAGTCCGCCGGAGCAGAGCCCGTACCCGGGCCACCAGTTCCCGCATGCTGAAAGGCTTGGTCACATAATCATCTGCTCCCAGCTCCAGCCCCATGAGCCGGTCGAATTCCGCATCCCGGGCGGTAAGCATGATAATGGGCACCGTACTTTCCTGCCGAATGGTCCGGCACACATCCCGGCCGTCGATTTTGGGCAGCATCAGATCCAACACCAGCATCTGAGGCTGCTTCTTCCGAAAGACCCGCAGAGCTTCTTCTCCGTCCCGGGCGGTCAGTACCGCAAATTGTTCATTTTGGAAATAGTTGACCAGAAGATCCAGCAGCTTGGGATCATCGTCCACCAACAATACAGAGTAGTTGTCCATAAGCGCCTCCTTGCTGGGAACATTATATAAGAAGGGGGTGTTGCTGTGCAACACCCCCTTCTTTGTCAGTGGTCAACTCTGCTGACCCTGACTCTGTCCCTGGCCATTATCTCCCCAGCAGGGGGGCTGTTGGCCCTGGTTCCAGCAGCCTCCCCGACCCCGGCGTCCGCCTCTCCAGTGCCGTCCGTTCTGGTTGTAATAAGGACATCCAACCTGGTCGTCCAAGGCTTGTACAACCGGTTGATTTTCTGTCACTGCTTCCGCTGCATGAACCGGCGTCACAGAAAACAGCCGAGGTCCTGCCACGCTGCCGACTGCAAAGAACGCCGCTGCCACTGCCAAAGTCTTGAATTTTGCTGTCATGATGGATCATCCTTTCTTCCTTGTCCAGAGGGTTTTGTTTCTTCTTTGTCTTTATTATACCGGTTCCTCATGCACAAGTTGTTGGGAAAATATGAAGAAAATGTGAAGGGTGTGTTGCATGTTATGTGCAACACACCGGTCTCGAGACCCGAGACCCCCTACTTCAAACTTTCATAAATCCGCACCAGATTCTCTTCCATCTGCTGCAGATAGTCCCCTTCTCCTTCTCCCCCTTCCAGGGTGTGGATGGGCACCACTTTCGCCCCCACTTCCCGGGCCAGGGCCTGGCTGGTCTTGGGGCTGACCGCTGCTTCCGTAAAGATGGTGTTCACTTGGTGTTCCCGGCAGTATTCTACCAGTTTCGCCAGCTGCCGGGCATTGGGTTCCCCGGAAGCAAAGACTCCCTCTACGCTGTTCTGTTCCAGACCGAAATCTCGGCACAAATAAGCAAAAGCTGCATGGCCAGTGACAAAGTCTTTCCGAGGGACCGACTGGAATTTTTCTTTGTAGGTTTCCTCTAGCTGCCGCAGCCGTCCGATGAATTTCTCTCCATTGGACTGGTAATAGGCTGCATTGTCCGGATCCGCCTGGGACAGCCCCCGGACAATGGCCGCAACTTCCACCTGGGCGCAGACCGGGCTCAGCCAGGCATGGGGATCGTACTGGCCATGCTCCCGGATTTCTTCCTGATCTTCATTGGCAATGGGAGCTACATCCCGGGCTGCCAAGACTTGGACCAAGTCCTGGTTTGCCGCAGCTTTCACCATTTCTTCGGCCCAGGGTTCCATCCCCAAGCCCTGGAGCACCAGCACCCGGGCCCGGCTCAGGTCCTTCATGCTCCGGGTGGTGGGCTGGAATTCATGAGGTTCCGTCCCTTCCGGGATCAGGGTGGTCACCGAAACTTTATCCCCTCCGATGGCTTCAGTCATTTCCTTCATGGCATAGAAGCTGGCCACCACCGGTAGTTTACCCTCTGCCGTTTTGACCGGAGCCGGTTTTCTACTGCATCCGGCCAAAAGGACCAAAATCCCCGCCATCAGCAAAAATAAAATCCGTTTCATCGATTGTTTCCTTTCGTTTAGAGATTTCCATAGTGTGCAAATTTTTTTCTTCAGCCCGAGACGCGAGATGTGAGACGCGAGACCCCGGGCTGCACAGCAGCCCGAAATTGCAAACCATTTGCATTTTTGCGTGAGATATCATATCATATAGAATATGTTTCGTCAATAAACGCAAACTATTTGCATTTGCATCATTTATACAGAAAGAGGTCATACCATGCTTCAGATTTCTCATCTGTCCTTTGCCTACGAGCAGGAGCCCTACCTTCTCCATGACTTGTCCATGGATATCCAGGACGGAGACTATGTGGCCATCGTGGGTGAAAACGGCAGCGGCAAAAGCACCCTGGTGAAGCTGATCCTGGGGCTCCTTTCCCCCAGCAGCGGCACCATCCGCAGCACCTTCCGCCGGCCGGCCTACGTGCCCCAGCCCACGAATATGGTCAACAAACAATTCCCCATCACCGTCCGGGAAGTCCTGGATTATACTCGGCAGGTCCTGGGGATCAAAGACCGGAACGCAGTGGACCGGGCCCTAGACCGGATGCACGTCACATCCCTCCAAGGCCATCTGATCGGAGCCCTTTCCGGAGGCCAGTACCAAAAAGTGATGATTGCCAAAGCCCTCCTGGGAAAACCGGACCTGATGATCTTCGATGAACCTTCCACTGGTATGGACCTGAAAAGCCAGGACGACCTGTATCCGCTGATCCACCATCTCAATGAAGAACGAGGGATCACCGTCATCACCGTAGAGCACAACCTCCGGTATGCGGCCCACAACGCGTCCAGTTTCTTCCATGTGGTCCGGGGCCAGGGCCATTTCTGCACCCCCCACGAATACATCCAGGAATACCTGGCAGAAAATGGAGGTGACTGCGCCCATGTTTGATTATGCCTTCATGCGGAACGCCTTCCTGATCTCTTTGTTGATTTCCCTAATCTGCCCCCTGATCGGCACCTTCCTGGTTCTCCGCCGTTATTCCATGATCGGGGATGCTCTGAGCCATGCGTCCCTGGCCGGAGTGGCCACCGGTCTCTTGTTCCATGCCAACCCTATCATCAGTGCCTTCTGCCTGACTTCCTTTTTCGGTCTGCTGATCGAAGTGCTCCGAGAGAAATTCCGCCGATATGCGGAACTGACCCTGGTCATCGTCCTTTCCCTATCCGTGGGGATCGCCATCACCATCATCAGCTCCGGTTTGGTCCATGCCAATGTGGACTCTTTCTTGTTCGGCAGCATCCTGACGGTCAGTCAAGGTGAAGTGACCATCGTGGCCATCCTGACAGTGGTTTCCCTGCTGACCATTTTCGGTCTTTTCCCTCAACTGGTCCTGCTGTCCTTCGATGAAGACGGAGCCCGGATCCTGGGGGTGAAAGCCCGGGCAATCAACTACATCTTTTCCATCCTGGTGGCCGCCACCATCTCCGTTTCCCTCCGGATCGTGGGCATCTTGGTAATCAGTTCCCTGATTGCGTTGCCGGTGGCCACAGCTCTCCAACTCCGACAGGGGTTCAAGAAGACCATGGCTTTGGCCGTCTTCTTCAGTTTCCTCGACGTCATGGCCGGGCTCTTCGCTTCCTATTATGTCGGCGCCGCTCCAGGAGGGATCACGGCCATTGTCTCGGTCCTGCTGCTCCTCCTGGTGATCTTCTTCCAATCCTGCTGCCAGAAACGGGAGGCCCACCATGCCCAAAACTGAAACGCCTCTGGATGCAGAACATCTGATCCGGCAAAGCGGCCTGAAATGCACCCGTTCCCGTCTCCAGGTCTTGGACATGCTCCTGTGCCAGCGGGAAGTGCTCAGTGCCGATGAAATCTATGAAAAATTGCTCCAGACCGGGGCCCGCCTGAATTTCTCCACAGTATACCGGATCCTGGAAACTTTCACAGAAAAGAAACTCACAGAAAAAGTCCTGCTGCCCCAGAGCCGGAAATACGGCTTCCTGCTGTACACCCTCAGCCATACCCATCACCTGATCTGCCTGGGCTGCCACAAAGTGGTGAACATCGACGGCTGCCCCCTCCACGGTTTCGAAGAAGACCTGGCCCAAAAGACCCATTTCGAGATTGTGGGCCATTATCTGGAACTGTACGGATATTGTGAAGAGTGCAGGAAAAAGGGGCTGTGAAATAATAGCTCCATGAAAACGAAAGGGACTTTCGATTCTTGTGAATCGAAAGTCCTTTTTCGTGTTAGAATTTAACTGCTATGAAAAACCTAACTGTGTATTATGGTACTCCCAAAC
>NZ_JBQOUY010000014.1:0-77586 GCF_052216985.1 Acidaminococcus nyctereutis | reverse complement strand
CGATTCCGTTCTCGGATTTTACTGCTTTCGATGGTGAAATTAAAATAAAAACAGACATGAGCAAAAATCGCTCACGTCCGTGTGTGGTAGATGAATTGGAGCTTACCCCAACATTTGACAAAGAACCCTTTTTTCTCACTCCAAAAAACAGCCCTTCTCGTGGCTCCAGATGACCCCTACGGCTTGGAGGAAGGAGTAGACCACTGTGGTTCCCACAAATTTCATGCCCCGTTTCTTCAGGTCTTTGGAAATTGCATCGGACAGGGGCGAATGGGCAAGGCCGGTTTCCCGGAGGGTCTTTCCCTCTGTCCGGTGCCATAGATACCGGTCGAAGGTGCCCCATTCCCGGCGGATGGCCAGGAACACCCGGGCGTTGGTTGCCGCAGCCCGGATCTTCAGCCGGTTCCGGATGATGGCAGGATCCTGCCGGAGGGCTTCCAGTTTTTCTTCTGTGTACCCAGCGATAGTTTCCGGATCGAACCCGTCAAAAGCTAGCCGGAACCCTTCCCGTTTGTTCAGCACACATTCCCAGGAAAGACCGGCCTGGAAAGTTTCCAACAGCAACATCTCAAACAGCTTCCGGTCTTCATGGACCGGGCGTCCCCATTCTTCATCATGGTACTGGATGTACCGAGGATTCTTGGGATTGGCCCAGAAGCACCGCATTTTCCCGTCCGACCATTGGGTCATATTGATTTCCCTCCCTGCATGTTTTTTCATATTCCAATTCAAAAAAGCTGCCTTTCCAGGCAGCTTTTTCCCTCCGGCCAGTGATAAGGTTGGTGTGAAATGCCAGCCCTTATTTTCTCACTGCTTCTGCCACCAATTGACCCATTTTCTTCGTGCCTACGGTGGTCAAGCCTTCCCCGGCCAGGTCCGGTGTCCGGTAGCCGGCCTGCATCACATCATCTACAGCCTTTTCAATGGCCCGGGCGGCTTCTTCCTGCTGGAGAGAATACCGCAGCAGCATGGCAGCGGACAGGATGGTCCCCAGAGGGTTGGCGATGTCTTTCCCGGCAATGTCCGGAGCACTGCCATGGATGGGTTCATAGAGCCCGATGCCGTCTCCTAAGCTGGCAGAGGGCAGGAGCCCGATGCTGCCGGCAATGGTGGAGGCTTCGTCGGACAGGATATCTCCGAAGATGTTGTTGGTGAGGATCACGTCGAATTGTTTCGGATTCAGCACCAGCTGCATAGCGCAGTTGTCCACATAGAAATGGTTCAGCTCCACATCGGGATACTTGGCCTCATGGATTTCTTCCACGATTTTCCGCCACATCCGAGAAGACCCCAGCACATTGGCTTTATCCACGCTGGTCACCTTCCCCCGGCGCAGCCGAGCTGCCTCGAAAGCTTTGACAGCGATCCGTTCCACTTCCGGACGGGTGTATTTCTCCACATCGGAGGCCGTTTCCACCCCATCCACTAGAGCAGCTTCCTTGTGTTCTCCGAAATAGATGCCCCCGGTGAGTTCCCGGACGATGACCAGGTCCGCTCCTTCTGCCCGTTCCGTCTTCAACGGAGACAGATGGGCCATATACGGCCGTACCTGGACCGGCCGCAGGTTGCAGTAGAGTCCCAGGGCCTTCCGGATGCCCAGGAGACCCTTTTCCGGCCGCTTGGTCACGTCTTCGATATGATCCCATTTGGGTCCGCCTACGGCCCCCAGCAGCACCCCATCGGCTGCTTTGGCGCTGGCAATGGTTTCTTCTGGCAGGGGAGTGCCGAACTGATCGTAAGCACAGCCTCCCATGAGTTTATGATCATAGGAAATATCCAATCCGAATACTTCCGCAGTTTTTTCCATGACAGCCAGAGCCGCATCAGTGATTTCGGGACCGATGCCGTCTCCTGCCAATACTGTGATTTTCATCAATCCTGCGCTCCTTTCACATAATTGACCAGACCGCCGGCTTCCGCGATTTTCCGGACGAAGGCCGGCAGCGGATGGGTCTTGATGGTCAAATCCTTATTGACCACATGGATCTCGCCTTTGTCGAAGTCCACTTCCACCTGGTCCCCCGCCTGGATCTTTTTGGCTTCTTCCCCGATTTCCAACACCGGCAGGCCTATATTGATGGCATTCCGGTAGAAGATCCGGGCAAAGCTTTCCGCAATGATGCAGGCCACGCCCTTCTGCTGGATGACGATGGGAGCATGCTCCCGGGAAGACCCGCAGCCGAAGTTCCGGCCGGCCACGATGATGTCCCCAGGCTGCACGTGAGGGGCAAAGGTGGTGTCGATGTCTTCCATAGAATGTTCGCTCAATTCTTTGAAATCGGAGATGTTTAGGTAGCGGGCGGGGATGATCACGTCCGTATCCACATGGTCTCCATAACGCCATACTTTACTCATTTCAGTACCTCCCTGGGATCAGTGATATGGCCGGTTACTGCACTGGCAGCTGCCGTCAGCGGGCTGGCCAGATAGACTTCGCTGTCCACATGGCCCATACGGCCCCGGAAATTCCGGTTGGTGGTGGAAACGCACCGTTCCCCTGCAGCCAGGATGCCCATATAGCCCCCCAGGCAGGGACCGCAAGTGGGGGTGGATACCGCTGCACCCGCTTCGATGAAGATATCCAGCAGACCGTTGTCCATGGCCCGTCTATAGATTTCCTGGGTAGCGGGGATGATGATGCAGCGCACCCGAGGATCCACTTTCCGTCCCTTCAGGATCCGGGCTGCAGCAGCCAGATCTTCATACCGCCCATTGGTACAGGATCCGATCACCACCTGATCGATGGCGATGTCTTTGCCTTCCGCGGCCGGATGGGTATTTTCCGGCAGATGGGGGTACGCTACTACCGGCACCAGCTTATCCAGTTCGATGGTGAGGGTCCGGTCGTACACCGCATCCTCGTCAGCTTCCACCGCTTCCCAGTGGCGGGTGACGCCCCGTTCTTTCAGGTATTCCCGGGTCTTATCGTCCACTGGGAAGATTCCGTTCTTGCCGCCGGCTTCGATGGCCATATTGCAGATGGTGAACCGATCTGCCATGGACAGTTCGCCCACTCCTTCCCCGAAGAATTCCAGGGATTGGTACAGGGCCCCATCCACTCCGATCATCCCGATTAGGGTCAGGATCACATCCTTGCCGGAAATATAGTCCGGTTTCTTTCCGGTGAGCACCACCTTGATGG
This sequence comes from Acidaminococcus nyctereutis, assembly GCF_052216985.1. Taxonomy (NCBI): domain Bacteria; kingdom Bacillati; phylum Bacillota; class Negativicutes; order Acidaminococcales; family Acidaminococcaceae; genus Acidaminococcus; species Acidaminococcus nyctereutis. Next base: position 74,444 of record NZ_JBQOUY010000014.1, on the reverse strand, counting down.
CCTTAGGCACTTTGAACCAGGTTTGGCCGCTGGCCATAGCGGCTCCCAGGTCCGTCTGGCCCACCCCAGTGGAAAAGGCGTTGACAGCCCCATAGGTACAGGTGTGGGAATCGGCCCCGATCACCAGTTCTCCAGGAGCTACCAGCCCGCTGTCCGGAACCAGAGCATGTTCGATGCCCATCCGGCCCACTTCGAAATAGTTGGTGATGTTGTGCTTTCGGGCAAAATCCCGCATATGTTTGCACAGTGTCGCCGATTTGATGTCTTTGGGGGGAGAAAAATGATCCGGCACCAAAGCAATCTTGTCTTTGTTGAATACAGGCCGGCCGATTTTGTCGAATTCATCGATGGCCGGCGGCCCGGTAATGTCATTGGCCAGGGTCAGATCGACCTGGGAAACCAGCAGTTCCCCCTCTTCCACCTCTGGACGGCCAGCATGGCGGGCCAGGATTTTTTGTGTTCTTGTCATTCCCATGATGTGTGACTCCCTTCTTTTCCTGCACCAAAAAGCCCCTATCTGCAGCAAAGCAGATAGGGGCGAATGATCGCGGTACCACCCTATGTTGGTTCTCATTCAGTTTAACGCACTGCCGACGGCAGGAACTACTCTTTCGTTCATCCCTGCGGTTCCCGGGTGAGAAGGCTCCCTGGAATTTACTGGCTCGCACCGGCCGCCAGCTCTCTGAAAATCCTTGAGGATCCGCTCCCGTTCATTACCTGTTTTCGTTTGAAATGGTATGGTTTACATTATGCCATTGACACCTCGATCTGTCAATAGTTTTTTGTAGCCATTTTTTAAACTCAGTCAAATATTCCAGCCTTATCATATTGCGGAGAAATAACGGCACGGGCATTCTCGTCCACATAACCCCATTTCTTCACCTTGGGGTCTCGATAAGCCGCCCGATCCGCTGTCAGAGGACCCAATTCCCGGAGTTCTGCCCGGAAGGGTGCCACTGGGTTTCCGGTTTTGTCGATGATGCCCCCCTTATCCTTTTCCACTGCCGCTGCCCGGTCCTGGAAGAAACTCTGGACACTGTCGAACCGGTTGGGGATCACTACTTTGTTGTTGCCATCGATGAAGCCCCATTTCTTATCTGCCCCGAATGCTGCCAGACCTTGACTGAAAGGCAGCAGAGCATCATAGGCCGCCGGGATCACCACCTGGCCTTTGGCATCCACCATGCCCCAGTGGCCGTCCTCCCGGATGAGAGCCAGGTTTCCATAGAAGGGCGACACATAGCTGTAGGTCGGAGAGATCACTTCCTGGCCTTTTTTATTCACGTAGCCCCGATACAAGCTGGAAGGCATGACCACACCGGGAGAGATGCCGATGCCGCCTCCCCAGCCATGATGGTGATGATGGTGATGATATCCATAGCCTCCCCAATAGGGACCCCAGCCCGAGCCTACGCCCCAGACGGGACCACCCCAGCCCCAGCCATCACCCCAGCCCCAGCCGATGGAGATATAGTCCAGGAAGCTGCGGCTGGCCCGGCGGACACCCACTTCCGCCAGTCCATTCTCCTGGAAATTTCCCACAAAAGCGTAGGGTTTCAGTTTGGCATATTTTTTCCCTTCTCTGTCCATGAGCCAGCCGCCATCCACCACAGCCACTCCTTGGTGGAAATCCCCGGCCTTTTTCACGCTCATGCTGGGCAGCAGGGTCCCATCCTTCCGGATATAGAACCACTGGCTGTCCTTTTTCACAGCGGCCAGCCCTTCGCTAAAACTATGGACCTCCTTGTACTGGGGCGGGATCACCAGCTTCCCATCCTTATCCGCAAAGCCCCATTTGCCCTGGAGCTTCACCGGGGCCATTCCTTCCTGGAAGGCTCTTGCCTCATCATAGTCCCCAGGCAGCTTTTTCCCCTGGAGCGTATAGAAATTCCATTTCTTTTCCGCCACACCGCCGATGATCCCTTCATTGATATTGGTAATCTTCTTCAGGTTGGGAGCCAGCAGCTGTTTCCCGTCCCGGTCATAGAGGCCGTACTTGCCCTTCAGCTGGACCAGGATCACCGGATCTTCCTGGGGATCCCCTACTACGATTTTTTTATAGGCCAGGGGCAGGATTTCCTTGCCCGCCCGGTCGATGACGCCCTGTTTCCCATCTCTTTCTACCACGGCCACATGATCAGCCGCAAAGGCACTTTGTCCCAGTGCCAGAGAAAGTCCCAGCAGCAGAGCTATCTGTTTTCTCTGCATAGAAAACACCTCCGTTCTCTGGCCTTATTGTACCATAGATCCGCTCCAGTCAGCAGAGTGGTTTTCCCCCTGCGCTGTTGCGGATCAGTCCGCTGAGAGCCGCCATAGCCCGGGTCAGATAGGCCCCTTTGCGTCGGGCCAGATACAAAGTCCGGGTCAACGGATTTGACGGGACCTGATAAAAAACACCCTGTTCCACATTCTGCAGCGTATGGAAAGCCAACCCGGGGACCAAGGCAAACCCGTGATTTGCCAGAGCCAGGCGATGGGCCAGTTCTACACTGTCCGTTTCCAGGACGATCCGGGGCCGGAGCTTTTCCCGTCGGAAAAAGGTATCCGCCATATGCCGCAGTCCCCGTCCCAGTTTCAGCAGGATGAAGGGCTGCTGCTGGAGGCAAGAGGTTCCCTGCAAAACATTACTGGTGCCATACGTCCAGGCCGGCTGCCGCTGATAGAAAAACGGAGGCGCCTCTAGATACACGGTGTCCGTCAGCAGCGCTGTATACTCCAGATCTGGATCATCCGGAAAATACGTCAGGGCCAGATCCAGCCGTCCCTGATGGAGCAGGGGATTCAGATTGCGGATCAGGGTTTCCGTCAGCAGCAGTTCCACCCGTGGATACAGGGTACGGAACTGTTCCAGGATCACCGGCAGCAGGGTCTCACTGGAGATCCGCGAAAGTCCCAGACGGATCTGCCCGCTCCGGGAATCCCGGATATCATGGATTTCCTGGAGTGCCTTCCTGTATTCCACCACCAGGTTCCGCGCCATCTGCGCATAGATTTCTCCGGCCTGGGTCAGATAGACCCCATTGGGATCCCGTACCAAAAGGGGCATCCCAGCCTCTTTTTCCACAGCCTTGACGATCCGGCTCAGGGAAGGCTGGGAAACCCCCAACTGCCTAGCAGCCCCTGTAATATTCCCTTTTTCACAGACCAACAGGAAATCCCGCAGATATTTCTCATGGAACATCTCGCTTCCTCCTCTATGTGTCATATCATTTTTTCTATGATCCTATTATACTATTAAGATTTTACACTATGGAAGAGATTGTCTATAATAAAATTATCTTCTCGTACAAACCGTTATTTTCTACCATCGGAAGGAGCTTTTTTCCATGAAAAGATTCACCGCATTCCTGACAGCGGCCCTGACGGGCTTTCTGCTGCGGCAGCTGTCCATCCCCATTCCCTATATGCTGGGAGGCATCGCCGTGGGTTTTCTTCTCCGTACCTTTCTGGACAACACCTTTTTCTGGCCTCGTTCTTGGCGGGGACTTATGCTGGGGGTGGCTGGCTATGGCATCGGCAGCAACTGCACACCGGATACCTTTTTCAAGCTGAGTCAGGAAACTCTGGGGATCCTGGGTGCCAGCCTGTTCACTCTGGCTGTCTCGGTAGGCGTGGCCATTTACATGCACCGGCACACCTTTGCCAATCTGCTCAGTTCCATCATGGGCTGTCTGCCGGGAGGATTGACGGCCATGACCGTCCTGATGGATGATTATGAAGAAGCGGACGAAAACGTGGTGGTAGTCTCCCAGTGCCTGCGGCTGTTCGTAGTGGAAATCAGCGTCCCCCTCCTGGCCATCCATCTATTCGGCGGGCAGGTCACCCGCCTGGCAGGAGTCAGCCTGTGGGATGCCTCCAGGGCGGATTTCCTGAGTCTGTTCCATCTAAGCTGGCTGCTGGTGGTCCCGGTAGTGCTGGTGGGACAGGCCCTGGCCAAAAAGGTCCACATGCCCACAGGGCAGCTGCTGGGGCCTATTATGGTCACGGCCCTGCTTGCCCTGTGGATGGGTCGGGTTCCCCGGGTACCCTCTCCGGCCATGGCCTTTGCCCAGCTCCACATCGGCCTGTACATCGGCACCATGCTGGACCGGGAGAAACTGCTGAAGACCCGGGAACTGATTCCCAACGTGCTCCTGGGCTCCCTGCTGATGGTAGCTTCCAGCGCCGCCCTGTCCGTCTTTATGTCCCAATTGTACGGTTTTTCCACGCTGACGGGCTTCCTGGCCCTGGCCCCCGGTGGCATCGCCGAAATGTGCCTCACCGGTATGGAAATGCACCAGGATGTGGCCGTGATTCTCACTTACCAGCTGATTCGGGTACTGATGCTGGCCATGGGAGTGCCCTTTGTGATCCGAAAGTTTTTTAAACCATCCATAGGAAAAAAAGGAGGTGCTGCGTAAGCACCCCCTTACTTTTTTACTGCCAATTGATTGCCAGCGCAATGGCTATCGTCACCATCTGGGTGGCCAGGAGCATCAGGAACAGAGGAACGAACCACTTCCACCATTTTGCGATCTTCACCCCAGCGATCCCGGCACAGACCGGAGCCAGCGCCGTGGGCCAGAGGATGTTGGACAGACCATCCCCGTACTGGAAGCACAGCACTGCCAGCTGCCGTGGGATGTGGAGCAGATCTGCCAGAGGCGCCATGATGGGCATGCTCACCACAGCCTGTCCGGAACCGGATGGGATCAGGAAGTTCAGCAGGGTCTGGACTAGCAGCATGCATTCCGCGGAAATGATCCGTGGCATGGAAGCCAGGGGCAGGGACAGGCCGTACACAAATGTATCCATGATATGGCCGTGTTGCATGACGATCAGCACTCCTCTAGCGATACCGATCATCAAACAGGCTTCTGCGATATCCGTGAAATTCCGGGACAGCTTCCGGGCAATCTCATTGGGCGTCCAGCCCATGATAAAGGAAGACAGCAGCCCCATGATCATGAACAGGGCACTGAGTTCCGTAAAATACCAGCCATATTTTTTAGTACCGTAGATCAAGGTCAGGATACCCGTCAGCAAGACCAGCAGGACCAGTTTTTCCCGGATGCCAAAAGGATGGTTGGCCACTTCTTCCTGGCTCATGCTGAATTCCGAAGGGTCTCCGTAGACATAACTCTGGGTCGGATCTTTTTCCACCCGCAGGGCATACCGGACGGTATAGATGGAAGCCACCACGATCATGCAGAAATGGCAGAACAGCCGGTAGGCCGTCCCGGACATAATGGGCACACCGGCAATGCTCTGGGCCATCCCAACGGTGAAAGGATTCATAAAGGCGCCGGCATACCCGATGGCGGCGGCCAGAGAAACGATAGCCATCCCTACGATGGCATCATACCCCATGGCAATGGCAATCCCCACAAAGATCGGGATGAAGGGGAACGTCTCTTCAAACACCCCGATGGTAGAAGAAGCCAGACCGATCAGAGTAATGAAGATCGGGATGATGGCTGCTTTGGCTTTCCCTTTGAACACCCGCAAAAGGCCAGCCACCAGCCCGTTGAAAGCACCGGTAGCAATGATCAATCCGATGAAGGCATAGGCCACAAAGACGAACATGGTCACATTGGCTGCATTGCAGAGTCCTTCATAGATGCATTTGAACATCTCGAAGATCCCTACGGGATGGCCTTCCACCAGATGGAACGTCCCTGCCACGACGATTTTCTGCCCCGTCCCATTGGTCACCCGGTCAAATTCGCCGGCCGGCAGGATCCAAGTCATCAAGGTACAAAGGATGATGATGCCAAAAAGCAGGGCATAGATATGGGGCAGTGCCAATTTTTTCCTGCCGGTTGCTTCCGACATCACTTCCACTTTTTCTTCTGCCATAGAAATCACCCTTTCTTACGGGCCAAGACCCGTTGGAAATCTTCCCGGACTTTTGCCCGGAAGCTTTCATCATTGAAAATAGCCAAAACTGTCTCAGCGATCACTTCCGCGCCCACGGCCATCTGCTGGCGGGCATGTGGCGTCAAGGTCGCATCCCGCAGCTCCGGCGTATGGAGGGAATAAGGCGCATCCGTGATGCTGATGATGGGCTGGATGGTAGGACAGTGATAGCTTACATTCCCTACATCAGAGGATCCCCCTGCCGGCAGCGGATCTTCGATCGGTGCACCCAGTTCCTGGAATTTCTCTTTCACCTTAGCTTCCAAAGCCGGGATCCGGGCCATGTCATAGAAATCCGGGAATCCCAACGTGAACTTGTTCTTGCAGTCCAAGGCAAGGGCTGCTCCCTGGGCGCAGTTCCGGACGATCCGGTCCAGTTCTGTCAAGTTCTTCATGGAGGGAGAGCGGAATTCCATCCGGATCTTGGCATAATCCGGAACCATATTGGGCTGTTTGCCTCCGTCCAGGATCACTTCGCTCATGATGGTCCCCGGTTGGAAGGAATCTCGGCGGGCATCCAGGAGATCCATGAATTTCCGGGCTGCCGTCAGAGCATTATGTCCCAGCCAGGGGCTGCCAGCCGCATGGGCACTCTGCCCATAGAATTCCACGATATAGCACCGCAGGCTAGTGGCATCCATCTCCGTCTGGCTGCAGGGACCGCTGCCGCAGTGCATCATGATGGCCAGGTCCATCCCATCAAAAAGGCCGGCTGAAGCCATATGGAGTTTCGCTCCTTCTTCCTCTTCTGCCGGGGTCCCGATGACTTCCAGGGTCCCGGAAAACAGGTCTTTGCAGCGGACCAGGCCCAGCGCAGCCAGGATGGAGAGCGGTCCGTGGAGATTGTGTCCGCAGCCATGGCCGATCTCCGGCAGGGCATCATATTCCACCAAGATGGCAGACCGGGGTCCCTCCCCGTTTTCCAGCACAGCCCGGAATGCCGTCCCATAGCCCAGTTCCTTTTCCATGAAAGGATACTCTACCTGGAACCCGGCTTTGCGGAGCACTTCCACCAAGGCTTTACTGGACTGGACTTCCTTCCCCGCTGTTTCAGGATGGTCATACAGGTACCGTACCAGAGAAAAAGCTTCTGGCAGGTTGTCCTGGATGGCCTGAGCAAGTTCACGATTCATCATTGACTCCTCCCTTGTCAGATTTTTCTTTATTTTACCATAACGCCACAGCGTCCAAAAAAAGACAAATGATTCCATAGGGACAGGTTCTATCCAAAGGCCCGGGACTCAAGACCCCAAAAAGGGACCGTTGCGCATGCAGCAGCCCCTTTTACCTCTCTCATCACTGGATCACGGCCAGCAGATCCCCCGACTGGATCCGGCTGCCGGCTTTGACCAATACTTCTTTTACCAGGCCGTCCACCGGCGCCGTCAGAGTGGTTTCCATCTTCATGGCTTCCGTGACCATCAGCGGATCTCCTTGTTTCACCACTTGTCCCGGTTCCACCTGGACCCGGAGTACCGAGCCGGACAAGGTAGCGCCCACTTCTCCCGGCACCGTGGGATCTGCCTTCCGGGCCAGGCTGCTGCCTTCTGAGGCCTTAGCATCCCGGACTTTGATTTCCCGGGGCATCCCGTTGATCTCGAACTGGACTTCCCGATACCCTTCCGGATCCGGCCGGGTCAGGTAATTCAGCCGGACCAGCACCATTTTTCCATCCATGTGCACCCGGATCTCTTCCCCTGGCTTCATACCGAAGAAGAAAGTAGGCGTATCCAGGATGCTCATGTCCCCGTATTGATGGTACCTCTGCATATAGTCTTTATAGACCTTGGGATACAGGCAGCAGCTGCTGACAGCCTCCGGAGTATCCGGGATGTGCAGTTTTTTCAAATCCTTCCGGAGTTTGTCCAGATCGATGGGCTGGGGCGGCGTCTCCAAGTGAGGTTTGGCACCCCGCAGGATGATTTTCTGGAGCAGTTCCGGGAACCCGCCATAGGGCGTCCCCAATTTTCCGTCAAAGAAATCCACCACGCTCTGGGGAAAATCCAGGGTATCTCCCCGCTGGTAGATGTCTTCCTCCGTCAGATGGTTCTGGACCATGAACAGGGACATATCTCCCACCACCTTGGAAGAAGGCGTGACTTTGATCACATCCCCGAACAGCTGGTTCACCCGTGCATACATCCGGCAGACTTCCGGCCAACGGTCTCCCAGTCCCACCGCGGCGGCTTGCTGCTGCAGATTGGAATACTGCCCGCCCGGCATCTCATGCTGGAACACCGTAGTATTGGGACAGGTCATCCGGGCATCCACGCCGGCATAATACTTACGGACTCCCTGCCAATATCGGTCGATGGCTTCCAAAGCATCCAGATCCAGCTTCGGCTGCCGGGGCGTGTGTTCCAGGGCATAGCACAGTGCCGTCATAGATGGCTGGCTGGTCCCGCCGGACAGAGCGCTGGTGGCCACATCCAGGATATCCACCCCGGCTTCTACCGCTTTGGCATAGCTGTACAGGGTACAACCGCCCCCTTCATGGCTGTGGAGATGGATGGGAAGATCCACCGCATCCTTCAGGGCCGATACCAGGGCATAGGCCGCTTCCGGCTTCAAAAGGCCGGCCATGTCCTTGATAGCGATGATATTGGCCCCTGCATCGGCCAGGGCTTTGGCCAGATCCGTATAATACTGCAGGGAATATTTCTGCCGCCGGTCGTCCAGGATATCTCCCGTATAGCAAATGGTCCCTTCTGCCACTTTCCCCAGTTTGCGGACCGCGTCGATAGAAAAGGTCATATGGTCCAGCTGGTTCAAACAATCAAAGATCCGGAACACATCCACGCCATTCTTAGCTGCCAGAGCCAGAAATTCTCGGATCACTTCCGGCGGGTAATTGGTATAGCCCACGGCATTGGCTCCCCGGGTCAGCATCTGTAACAGGATGTTGGGAGCTGCCTGACGCATGAGCCGGAGACGCTGCCAGGGATCTTCATCCAGGAAGCGGTAGGCCACATCGAAGGTAGCACCGCCCCAGTTTTCAAAAGCATACAGCTGGGGCACTTTTTGGGCCGTATAATGGATGGCCCCCAGGATGTCCCGGGTCCTGATCCGGGTAGCCAAAAGGGACTGGTGGGCATCCCGGTAGGTGGTATCCATCAGCAGTACCTGTTCCTGATCCAGGATCCAGCGAGCAAAAGCGTCCGGTCCCAGCTTATCCAGCAGCTGCTTCGTCCCGGCCGGACAGGGGCTTCCATCCGTTTCCAGGCGCACCTGCGGCGGAAAATCCGGTTTGGTCTGATGGCCGTTCCCCCGATACCCGTTCACTGTCACTTCCCCGATATAGGTCAGCATCCGGGTCCCTCTGTCGCTGACTTCCTCCGGATCCACCAGCAGTTCCGGATGACGGTCGATATAGTTCACGTCACAGGCCCCGGCCTGGAAGGCAGGATCCTGAAGCATGTTTTTTAAGAAGAAGATATTGGTCTTCACCCCGCTGATCCGGAATTCGTCCAAGCACCGGAGCATCCGATGGATGGTAGCCAGCGGTTCCGTAGCATGGGCTGTCACCTTGACCAGCAGCGAATCATAATAAGGGGTGATGACCGCTCCCTGGTAGGCCGTCCCTGCATCCAGACGGATCCCAGGGCCGCCGCCACTCCGGTAGGCAATGATCTTCCCCGTATCCGGCATGAACTGGTTCTGGGGATCTTCCGTGGTGATCCGGCACTGGATGGCCACCCCGTTGCAGGGGATGTCTTCCTGCCGGTCCGCATGGATCTCCGGATCATCCAGCCCATAGCCTTCCGCAATCAAGATCTGGGCCTTTACGATATCCACATCGGTAATGGCTTCGGTTACCGTATGTTCCACCTGGACCCGGGGATTGACTTCGATGAAGTAAAAATGTTTCTCATCCTGATCCGCCAGGAATTCCACCGTACCGGCATTCACATAATGGACGTTGCTCATCAGTTTCAATGCCGCCTGGCAGATGGATTCCCGCAGTTCCTGGGGCAAGGACCAGGCCGGAGCCATCTCGATGACCTTCTGATGCCGCCGCTGGATGGAACAATCCCGTTCATGGAGATGGACCACATGGCCCTGTTCATCTCCCAGGATCTGGACTTCGATATGTTTGGGGTTCAGGATGCACTTCTCTACGTAGATGTCTTCATCTCCAAAAGCCATCTTTGCTTCCGAACGGGCCCGATTGTAGGCTTCCTCCAGGTCTTCCATCCGGTCCACATTCCGCATACCCCGGCCACCGCCTCCGTTGACCGCCTTGATCATCACCGGCAGCCCCACTTCTTCCGCAAAGGCCTTCACTTCTGCAAAACTCTTCACCGCTCCTTTGGTTCCGGGGATCATGGGGATCCCGGCTTTCTCCGCCTGGATCCGGGCGTTCACCTTATCCCCGAACATCTCCAGATGTTCCACCCGGGGACCGATGAAGATGATCCCTTCCTCCTCACAGCGGCGGGCCAGCTGGGCATTTTCCGCCAGGAACCCATAGCCGGGATGGATGGCATCCACCTCATGTTCCTTGCAAATCCGGATGATGTCCTCGATATCCAGATAGGCATCCACCGGCTTTTTCCCTTTCCCCACCAGATAGGCTTCATCGGCCCGGCTGCGGTGCAGAGACAGGATATCTTCCTGGGAATAGACGGCAACCGTACGGATGCCCAGTTCATGACAGGCCCGGAAAATCCGGATGGCGATCTCCCCTCGGTTGGGGACCAGGATTTTATGGATGGCGCGCATAGGAGTTCCTCCTTCTGATTCCAGAGATTGTATAGAACGAACACTTTACATTTTACAGATTTTATCATTCGTGTCGCCGTTTTATTGTAGCATATCTTGGGAGGAATTCAATATTTTTCTTATATTTAATATTTGATTATTCTTATATTATCAATTGTTGTTAAAGCATTTACATTTTAAAGTAAAAAATAGAGAGTCGTTGTACATTTCGTGCAACGACTCTCTGCTTTTTTCTTTTCTCAATCCAAAGCGGCAAAAGCCTGTTCCAGATCATCGATGATATCATCGATATGTTCGGTCCCGATGGACAGCCGGATAGTAGCCGGGGTGATCCCGGAAGCGGCCAGCTCTTCTTCGTTCATCTGGGAATGGGTGGTGGAAGCCGGGTGGATCACCAGGCTCTTCACATCGGCCACATTGGCCAAGAGGGAGAAGATCTTCAGATGATCGATGAACTTCTGGGCAGCGGCGGCACCGCCTTTGATTTCAAAGGTAAAGATGGAAATCCCGCCGTTGGGGAAGTACTTCTTGTACAGTCCATGATCAGGATGGTTTGGCAGGGAAGGATGGTTCACTTTGGCCACATGGGCATCGTGGGCCAGGAAGTCCACCACTTTCAGGGCATTTTCCACCTGACGTTCTACCCGCAGGGACAGGGTTTCGGTGCCCTGGAGCAGCAGGAAGGCATTGAAGGGAGAAATGGTAGCCCCCGTATCCCGCAGGATCAGGGTCCGGATATAGGTTACATAGGCAGCAGCGCCCACGTCCTTGGCAAAACTGATGCCATGGTAGCTGGGGTTGGGGTCAACCAGCCAAGGGAACCGGCCGGAAGCCACCCAGTCGAACTTGCCGCTGTCCACGATGATGCCGCCCAGGGTGGTACCGTGACCGCCGATGAACTTGGTGGCAGAATGGACCACCACGTCAGCGCCGTGTTCAAAAGGACGCAGCAGATAGGGAGTGGCAAAAGTGCTGTCCACCACCAGAGGGATCTTATACTTATGGGCAATGGCTGCCACTGCATCGATGTCGATCAGGTTGGCATTGGGGTTGCCCACGGATTCAATGTAGATGGCCTGGGTATTTTCCCGTACCGCATCTTCGAAGACCTGTACCCCTTTGGTAGGATCCACAAAAGTGGTTTCGATGCCAAAATCCGGAAACGTATGTTCAAACAGGTTGTAGGTGCCGCCGTATACCGTAGTGGCGCAGACAATGTGCTGTCCAGCATGGACCAGAGCCTGCATGGCGTAGGTCACCGCAGCGGCGCCGCTGGCCGTAGCCAGGGCAGCCACCCCGCCTTCCAGGGCGGCGATCCGTTTTTCAAAAACATCTTCCGTCGGGTTGGTCAGCCGGCCATATACGTTGCCCGCATCTTTCAGAGCAAACCGGTCAGCGGCATGCTGGCTGTTCCGGAATACATAAGACGTAGTCTGGTAAATGGGCACAGCCCGGGAATCGGTGGCCGGATCGGCTTCTTCCTGCCCTACATGGAGCTGCAAGGTCTCAAAATGGTATTTCTTTTCTTTGCTCATTGTCATTGCCTCCCCCAAAGTACTTTTTAATTACTACTGTTTTAGTATGATTTACATTATAGGCACTCAACGGTGGTATGTCAACAGGGATTTGTTGTTTTTTCTCCCCTCAGTCATTGCGGGCCAGAACACAGACCATCACGATGATACAAAGGGCCCCTGCCATTTCCACCGCTCCCACCCGGTTCCCCATGACTGCTACGGAGAAAAAATAAGCCGAAAGTGGTTCAAAAGCGGCCAGGGCGCCGGTTTCCGCCGGGGGGATGTATTTGGTGCTTTCCAGATACACGTAGTAGGCAACCAGTGTCCCCAGCACGAACAGGATGCCGAAAGCCGCCGCTGTATGGATGTCCAGGACGGCCCCTTCCAGAGTGGGCTCGTTGAACAGCTGGAGTAGCAGGGCATTCCCCAGACTGCCCCAGCCCAGGATCAGGAAGCAACTGTATTTCTTCAGCAGCACCGCCGCATACGCTGTATAGAACGCCATTCCAAAAGCACTCAGGATCCCGTAGGCCAGGGCTTCCCCGGAAACTGCCAGGGCCGCCCCCTGTCCTTTGGTGGCAATCAGTGTCGTCCCCAAGAGGGCCAGCACCACTGCAACGACTTCCCGCCGGGTAGGCAGCCGCTGTTCCTTCACCAGATACATCAGCAGCAGGATGGCGGGCATGGTGTACTGGAGCACCGTGGCCGTAGCTGCATTGCTGTAGTAAATGGCCTTGAAGAAGGTCACCTGCATCAAATACATCCCCAGCAGGATGAATTTCAGGAGCCAGAGCCAATCTTTTTTCAAAGGGGCCAAAAGGTCCTGTTTCTGGACTAGGGAAATCCCTAGGAAGGAAATCCCGGTAAAGACCATCCGCCAGAACAGGATGGCAGACCAGGTGAAATGCTGGTCCACCATCAGGTATTCCACGCTGTTGCTGCTGCTCCCCCACAGGGCAGCGCCTAACAGGACCATCCCTACCCCGATTTTTTTCCGCCGTTCCATCCCCCAGCCCCTTTCTGCGATGACTTCTGTGATCAGTTCTATTCTACCTTTTTTCCTCAGCTCTGGCCAGCCGGATTTCACGGTTTCCTCCAGCCCTTACGGATGATGTCTTCCCCGAAACGCTGTTTCAGGGCATCCAGGGCCCGGTTCCGATTCTGCTGCCGCTCATCCTCCAGGGCTAGGCTCTGAGATCCTGCCGGTACCAGATGGCTGACACTGACTCCCAGCAGCCGTACCGGCTGGTTCCAGGGCAGCTGGCGCGCCAGTCCTCGGATCTGTTCCATCAGTTCTTCATCCTGGGACAGAGGGTCTTCCACCGTCCGGCTCCGGGTCAGCAGCTGGAAGGAACCGGTCTTCACCTTCAGGGTCACCGTACAGCCGGAAAGACCGGCACAGCGCAGCCGCCATCCCACCTGCTGACACAGGTCCCACAGGGCTCCCAGACAGGTTTCCAATCCCACCAGATCCACGGGAAAGGTATTCTCTTTGCCCAGGGATTTCCGCTGTTCATCGGGCACCACCGGCCGACTATCCAAGCCCCGGGCCCGGTCCCGGATCTCTTCCGCCTGTTTTCCCAGAAGGGGCTGCAACAGCCGGGGATCACAAGCCGCCAGCTGGCCGATGGTCCGGATTCCTATTTTTTCCAGGGCCGCCACGGACCGCTGCCCCAAGCCGAAGATCCGTCCCACCGGCAGGGGTGCGATAAAAGTGGCCGCCTCTTCCGGCCGGATGATCACCAAACCATCCGGTTTCCGCAAGTCACTGGCCAGTTTGGCCAAGAATTTATTAGGGGCAAGTCCTACGGAAGCCGTGAGTCCGGTCCGTTCCCGGATCACCTGTTTGATTTTCGGCCCCAGGGCGTATACATCTCCAGCCAGCGCTTCCATTCCTGTCAAGTCTAAGAAAGCTTCGTCAATGGAAAGGGGCTCCACTACCGGTGAAAATTTGCGGAAGATCTGCCGGATCTTCCCGGACATTTTCTGATACCGTTCATACCGTCCTTGGACATAGATGGCCTGGGGGCAAAGCCGGTGGGCCGTGGCCATGGGCATGGCCGAATGGACTCCGAACTTCCGTGCCTCATAAGAACAGGTAGAAACCACCCCCCGGCCGGAAAGCCCTCCCACGATCACCGGTTTCCCCCGGTATTCCAGATGGTCCAGCTGTTCCACGGAGGCAAAGAACGCATCCATATCCACATGCATAATGTATCGCTGACGGGACATACTGATTCCTCCTTTTGAAAAAGGGATGTTGCATGAAACGTGCAACACCCCCCTTTTCAGAATAAAAACGGCGTCCAGTTGTCCAGGATCCCGTAATGCTCGATTACGGCCTTGAGCCCGATCAGCAGGAGTACAAAGCCCCCGGCTTTCTCCGCCCGTTCCTTGCCCCACATGCCAATCACCGATCCGCAGGCACAGCCTAGGAAAGAAAGGCAAAAGGTAATGGTGCCGATTTCCAGTACTGCCGGCAGGATCCGGATATCCAGGAAGGCAAAGCCCACGCCCACTCCCAAGGCATCCAGGCTGGTAGCCACCGCCAGTCCCAGCATAGTCCGGAAGCCAGTGACTTTTTCTTTTTCTTGGTCTTCTCCCGCTTCCTGGATCATGTTCCAGCCAATATAAGAAAGGATCAAAAAAATGATCCAATGGGAATAAACCTCCGCCACCTTGGCAAAATGGCTGCCCAACTCGTAGCCGATCAGCGGCATCAGGGCCTGGAACACCCCGAACCAGACGCCGAAAATCAGCCCGCCTTTGAACCGTTCCCGGCCGTTCATTTTCAGCCCACCGCAGACAGATACGGCAAAGGCATCCATGGAAAGAGATACGGCCAAAAGGAACAGTGTCAGCGCACTCATTTCTGGATCCCCTGGAGCACAAAATAGGTCAGGAATTTCAGGACCCGCAGTTCTTTTTCATTGTGCCGCTTATCTTCGCTCATTTTCCCGAATACCGGCAGGGCCGTCTTCAGCATGGCCTTAGTGATGCCGTGTTGGCGCACCCCTCCCTGGAGGACGGATTTTTCAAATCCTTCCAGTACCTGCAGAGTCTGGCGTTTCTCCGCACCGGTGAGCCTGCTGTTTCCCAGGATCTGTTTTTTGATGACTTCTTTTTGTTCCAGGAAATCCTGTTTGTCCAGGAGCCCGATTTCTTCTGTTGCCATATTTTTCTTTTACTCCCCTTGTTTCCAGGCTGCAGCCACCTGCCGCCCTGAAAATTTTTATCGTATTATTTTACCATTTCCGGCAGGGGAAAATCAACGGATGACCCGCAGAGGCTGGGATCCTCCCGTCAAACAGACCGGTCCCTCCGGTCCGATCCGGTAGGTGTTTTCCGTCCCTACCATACCCAGTCCCGGCAGGGCGATCTTGGGTTCCACCGCAAAAACCATGTTCTCCTCCACCCGATCTTTGGCGCCGCCGGCGATCACCGGTGTCTCATCCATGCACATGCCGATGCTGTGCCCCAGGAAACGGCCTCCGTTCATGAACATTTTCTCATAATAGGGATCGAAGTCAGCCATCACCTTATCGTAAATCTCTCCCAGTACCGCTCCTGGTTTCAGCAGAGCCACCGTCTGCTGCTCCAAGTCCAGGCAATAGTTGTAAGCTCGGAGGATCTCCTCTTTGGCCGGATCCCGGTCCAGATCCCCAAAATAGTACACCACCGTCTTGTCCGTATTGTACCCATCCACCCCGCAGGGAATATCCAGGTAAACCAACCTGCCCGGCTTCAGCAGCCGGAAGGCCGACCCGATGCTCTGGACCGCCACACAGGTACCGCTGGTCCCCCCGGGTCCGTCGAAAGCCGTCCGTACCAGGGCGCTTTTGCCAAAAGACGCCAGACCGATGGCATCTTCTCCCGTAGGCCGGTTGGTCCGGGCCACACCCTGGCTGCCCTTCAACACCATCCGGAGATACAGCTGGATAGCCAGTTCCGCTTCGCTGATCCCCACTTTCAGGAATACGGGGGCTTCCTGCATGAGTACATCGGCATGGATCTGCCCGCTCCGGGCCAAAAGGGCCAGTTCATACTCACTTTTTACACTCCGCAGGCTGCTGAGCACCGGGTCCAGATTTTTCCGTACTTCAAAAGGGAAGTACTTCCGGAAGAACCGGAGCCATTCCAGGGATGTATGTTTTTCATCCAGGTACACCGCCGAAGGCAGCTCTTCCCCGTAGTATTCTGCCGGCTGCCGATAGCTGTGCATCCGGCGGATCCAGCCTTCCGGCAGGAGGCTTTCGTTGAGGGCCCGGGCCAAGCTCCGGCGCACCCATAAGATGGCGTCCTGGGGACGGACCAGGAAAGCGCCTTCCTGCATAGTACCCGTAAAGTAATACATATCCAATTTATCGGTGACCACGGCTAGCTGCCAGTCCGGGTCCTGTTGGGTCAAGGTCTCCCGCAACCGTGCCAGCCGGTTTTCCAATTCTTCCCGGGGTACCCGGCGTAGATCTTCACTGATCAGGATATCATGTTCCAAAATAGCCATAGGATGTTCCTCCTGTTATTTTCCATAATGATGCTCCCCCATCTTACCACGAAAAAGGAGCTGCTGCACAAAAAACGTACAGCAGCTCCTTTTGAGAGTTTCTCATGGGCTGATCCGGAGGGACGGATCAGGACGAAATCAGGCTCCTTAGATCTGATGCTTTTATTATAAGGAAGCCTCCATTTATGTCAACTCCGATTTTAAATAGGTTTACTTATTTATTTTTTCAAATCGATATCTTTGCCGGATCTCCGGATACTTCTTGCGGTCTACTTCGCTGCTGAACATGGCGGCCGGTCTGACATACAGGCCGAAATCCCCGTACAGGGCCTGGTACACCATCAGCGGTTCCCGTGTTTCAGAGTGGACAGCTGGCCCTACGATTTGATACAGATACCGATTGGTCTTCCGCTCTTCTTCCGTCATCTGTTCCCGCTTGAAATGCTGTACAATATCCCCAGGATGAAAAATACGGTTTTCCATTTATCTTCTCCTCTCTCCGCTGATCATACCGCCCAGCACCAAAACGACTCCAGCTAGCTGCAAATGGGTAATGGGTTCCTGGAGCAGGAATACCGAAATACACACGGCTACCACCGGATCCACATAACTGAGGAGAGCCGTCGTCTGAGCCGGCACCCGGGTCAGGCTGCCGAAATAGATCCCGTAAGCCAGCCCCGTATGGACGATGCCCAAAAGCAGCGTCAGCCCCCACCCGGTACCATCCATGGCGGAGAAGTCCAGCTGTCCAGTCAGCAGGCAGTAGAGCAGCAGGAATAAGGCAGCCGTCCCCAGCTGCACAGCCGTCTGTTCATAGGGGTCCAGTCCGCTGATAGTCTTACTGAGGATGATGATCCCTGCATAAAAGAAGGCGCCTGCCAAGGCATAGAACACGCCTGTGATATCCCCCATCTCTCCCCGGCTTCCTAACACGCCGGAAACCAGCAGCATCCCGCCGACGGTAACGGCCCCGCAGACCAGTTTCCTGCCGCTGAGGGTTTCCCGGAACACCAACGGCGCTGCCGCCAGCATGAAGACCGGAGCCATATAGTAACATAGGGTAGCGATGGCCACCGTAGTATGATTGAAAGATTCAAAGAAAAAGACCCAGTCCAGCCCCAGGAGGAGCCCGCTGAGCAGGAGTTTCGGAGCCCGTGCTTTCAGTTTTTCCCTCTGGAAGGGGATCCGCTTCATCTGCATCAGGACCAGCAAGGTCAGGCAGCCCAGGGCCGCCCGCAGCAGGGCTAACGGCACAGAGCCCAAGGGAATGTGCCGGCGCACCAGGCCAATCGTCCCAAAAATGACCAGGGACAGGAGCATCCGGGAGCGGGGTGAAAGAAAAGAGAGATCCATAGCAGCGCCATCCTTTGCATCAAGATGATGAGTTGATTTGTCAGAGGCCAACAAAGAACAGGGACTGTGGATGGATATGGTCCACAGCCCCATACAACATCGTTGTACTACCTTTGTCCCAGGGTTGTCTGCTGGGTTCCCTCACCGATAAGCTTTCTGGTAAATAGCCACACATTCTTCCCGAGAAGGAGACCGCCGGTCATTCAGGAACAACCCTTTCATAGCCGTGGTGGCATTCTCTGCCATTTTAGGGAATTCTTCCGGTGAAATCCCATAATCGCTCATCTTCAGTCCGGCTACGCCGCATGCTTCCTGTAATTTCTCCAAGACATCCAAGAACTCGGTAGGCTTTGCGGCATTTTCTTTCCCCAGGAATCTGGCCATATCCACGAACCGGTCATCACAGATATGCTGGTCCAGCATCCAGCCAAAATATGACAGAGTGATCATCAGCAGCCCTGCCCCATGGGGAAGGGTTTCATGATAAGCGCTCATGGCATGTTCCAGGGAATGCTGGCTGGTGCAGCCTCCCGTCACCATGGCATAGCCAGAAAGAGTATTGGCAAAAGCCAGCTGGGTCCGGGCTTCCATGTCCCCACCGTCGGCTACGGCACGGGGCAGATATCGTCCCACCGCCCGGATGGCCGTAGAGGCCAGCATATCGCTCAGCAGATTGGCTTTGCAGCTCACATAGGTCTCCAGGCTGTGGAACAGGGCATCGAACCCCTGGTACGCCGTCAGACGGGCGGGGACGGTCAGCATCAGTTCCGGATCGACGATAGCCAGCCAAGGAAACAGATCCGGCAGCTTCAGGCCGATCTTTTCATGGGTCCCCTGGTTGGTGATCACACTGCAGGCATCCACTTCCGATCCGGTCCCAGCCGTGGTGGTGATGGCAATCACGGGCAGAGCCCGATGGGCATGCTGTACTCCCTTTCCGGTCCCTGCGTTGACGTAGTCCCACAGGCTCCCTTCATTGACAGCCATCAGGGCAATAGCCTTGGCCGCATCCATAACAGAGCCGCCCCCCAGAGCCACCACCATCTCGGCTTCCATCTCCCGGGCTGCCTGGGTCCCCGCTTCCACCGAAGCTAGGGTGGGATTGGCCTGGATCTGGTCGAAGATTGCTGTTGCGATACCAGCCACCGCCAGTTCTTTTTCCGTCCGCTCCAGATACCCGTTGGCCCGGGTAGACTTGCCGGAAGAAATCACGATCAGTGCCCGTTTTCCCGGCAGAGCCTGGGCATGGAGCTGTCCCAGCTGCCCAACCCCGAACAGCACCTTCGTGGGAATATCGATTTGAAATGGATTCATCTGCATTCCTCCTCACAAGAGATACCTCGAGTATAGCAAAAAAGCCGCTAAGAAGCCAGCCCCCTCCAGCTCAGCCTGCGGCTTTCCTGGCAGCCTGCCGGGCCCCCCAGGCTGTCAGCCCGCCGCAGACATTGCCAGCGGTGATCACCAGGAGGCGCACCAAGGCTTCCTGGCCCATCTGCCCAGCCATGAAATAGTAGAACATATCGGCTACACTGTGCTCGTACCCGCTCATAATGAACACAGTGATGCCCACAAAAATGGCCAGGTATTTTCCCAATGCCAAAGGAAAGGTCTTGTACCCTTCCACGGCGATGAAGACAAAGATGTTACAGAAAAAGCCTAGGATGAACAGGCTCAGCAGCGTATCTCCATTCTTTCCCTGCACCAGCACCAAGGCCGCTTGCCGGGCCGACGGACCGACGCGGGTCAGTCCCAGGAGCCCAGCCGCCAGCCCTGTGCCCAGCCAGTTCCCCACCCAGATCAAAGGGAAACGGAACCAGCTCCAGAGCGGCTGTTCCAAGGCATAACAGACCCTTCCGGTAAAGAGGTGGAACTGCATCTCGCAGATGGTATAAAGTCCCACGCAGAACAGCAACGCTCCCACCAGCTTTTCCGTCTGGAGCAGGAACACGGCACCGCCCAGTCCGATACAGAATCCCGCCGCTGCCGCAGAAAACAGCCCTTGGAAAATCTTCATCACGCACCTCCATGGTCGAAAAAGGATATTTGGCAAGACTATACCACAGAGGTTATCGGGAAAACGTCAAAAGAAAAAAGGGGGTGTGGATTTTTTCACAACCCCCTCTTCCGCCTTATGCTTCCTTCTCTTTGAAATATTTTTCCAGGGTATCTACGATGACCTGATGGTCTTCGTAATGCTTCAAGGCGGAGACACAGATCGTCCCCACCACGGCAGACCCTTTCAGCCGCAGCGGGAAGCCTCCGCCTTGGGCCAGATACTTCTTCTCATCCAGTCTGCGTTCCTTCAGCCCTCTGCCTCCGCAGGCGATATCCGCCCAGAAATGGTAGGTGCTGATCCGCATGGTGTCCACTGTATCCGCCTTGGCTTTCAGCCAGATGCACTGGTTGGCGCCAGTTCCCTCCGGCAGGAAACGGAAAACCGTCAGATGATTGATCCGGATCTCTACGGCAATCGGTTTGCCAAATTCTTCCATGCTTGTTTCATAAAGCATTTTCCCCAGTTGGAAAGCATCCGTCTGGGTGAAGGTAGTGAACTGATATTTTTCTTCCTCTTCGATGCATCTTTTCAGGATTTCTTCATTGGTCATGATGGTCTCCTTTCACAAAAAGGCGTGCCAGGGACGTTTTCATCCTTGGCACGCCCATAGAGAGGCTGGTTCTGAACTGATTGTCTGTTTTTTAGAAGTGGAGCTCTGTCCGCTGGATCAGGTCCTTCTGCAGCTTCTTACCCAGTTCCACGAAGTAGGCACTGTAGCCAGCCACACGCACCAGCATGTCTTTGTAGTCTTCCGGATGCTTCTGGGCTGCCCGCATGGTCGCCGAGCTCATGATGTTGAACTGGACATGCATGGCTTGATCTGCCATATACTGCCGGATGAAGTTCACCAGGTTATCCCGTCCGGTGATCCCCGCCACGGTATCTTCGGTGAATTTCATGTTCATCAGGGTCCCGTTGGTGGCCAGGCTGTGGTCCACTTTCGTCAGGGAGTTGGTCAGCGCGGTCGGGCCCTGGATATCGTGGGAACCGCCGTCCGTGTGGACAGGTCCCATGTTGTCCGAAATGGCTTCGCCTTTGGTCCGGCCATCCAAGGAAGCGTTGGTCGCCATACCCATGGCCACGTTGGCATTGACGGAATACACTCCAGGGCTGAATTCCCCGCCCCGCTGGTTCTTCCGGCCGGCAATGTGGCGGCAGTAGCATTCGAACATGTATTTGAACAGGGCATCGGCATAATCATCATCATTCCCATAATGATGGACTTTGGAACTGTTGACCAGGGCATACAGTTTTTCATGGCCCTTCCAGTTGTCTTTGATGGCCTGGAGCAGTTCAGCTCCGGTCACTTTCTTTTCATCGAACATCAACTGTTTGATGGTAGCCAGGCTGTCAGCACAGGTCCCCAACCCGGAAGCCTGCGGCCCGATACCGTTGACTTCGGCACCGCCATGGGCCAGATCCTTCCCGGTCCGGATGCAGTTCTGGAAGAAGCAGGATACATAGGGCAGCGGTTTCCGGTTCTGGTGTGCCCGGTCAATGATATTTTCGCTGCTGCACAGCTGATTGGTCCAGTATTCGAACTGCTGGTCTACACTTTCCAGCACTTCATCGAAAGATTTGTAGGTCAGGAGACTTCCCGTATTAGGACCATACTGGGTCTTGTCATCATCCAGGAATTTCCCGCCATTGAGGACCATTTCCATCATCTTTGCAGTATTCACATACGCTGCATCGTGCCAGCCATATTCCTTCCCTGGAACATCGATTTCTACGCAGCCGACTACACAGTATTCCCGTGCATCTTCCAGGCTGAAGCCTTTGCGCAAGCAGGCTTTGATGGCAGGGCCGTCGTTGTACAGTTTCGGATGGCCACAACCTACCCGGATGACTTCTGCCGTCTTCACATACAGTTCATAAGGAGTCTTTTCATGGAACCGGACGCACAGCCAAGGATTCATCATCCGCGTATGGGCCGTTGCTTCCAGGAACAGCATGGTCAGATCGTTGGTAGCATCGTTGCCATCCCGGTCCACCCCGCCGATGGTCAGGCTTTCGCCCCCGAACCCACGGCCGTTCCGTACTGCCATGGAACCGAAATCTTTCAGCTTCGTAGGATAGTTGACTTTCACATACTGGTCTTCGATCAGTTCCAGGGCAAATTCCTTGGTGATCTTTCCAGCATCCAGGTCTGCTTTGTAGTAAGGATACAGCCACTGGTCCATCCGGCCATAGGAGATGGAATGGCCGTTGCCTTCGGTCTGGATCAGCACCGTAGCGATATTGAACAGCTGCAGGGCCTGCCAGAAGGATTTCGCCGGGCCTCCGGCTACCTGGTTCAGGTTGGCTGCCATGGTCTCCAGTTCTGCTTTCCGTTTGGCATCCTGGGTTTCTGCTGCCAGCTTAGCTGCCAGATCCGCATACCGTTTGGTCCAGATCTTGGCCGCATTCATGCAGATGATCATGGCATCATAGGTGTCCCGTTTATCTGCGAAATAGGAATCGTGCATATCCAGCAGTTTCTGCTGGGCAGAGATATCTTCGATGATCCCATCAAAGCCTCTCCGCAGGATATACGCATAGTCAGCCGCCAGATGGCCTACCCCTGCATAGTGGTACAGGTTGGTCTGGAAGATCTTCTTGCCGGCTTCTGAACATTTCAGCTGATCATAGCTCAGCCGGGATTCGATTTCGTCGGCAACGGTCTGGCCCTGCCACCATTTGCACAATTCTACCGCTTCCGCTCTGTCTTCGTCGCTTTTGAAATAGAACTGGTCATGTTCCCGTTTTTCGAAAGGATGGTTATAGGCTTCATCGATGATCCAATCCACGGAAAATTCCGGATAGATCGGGGCATCTTTGGGAGCTGCAGACAGATCGCCAGCAATCAGTTCTTCATCATCGATATGCAGGGTCTCATTCTCCAGGACTTCCCGGAAGGCATAGGCCACCTTCAGCATGGTCGGGCATTTCACATGTTCTTTATAGGATTTGGTCACCAGTCTCAGACGATCCAGATCGATATCATAGGGTCTGGCCAGGAACTGTTTCCGCAGCCGGTTGATCCGCGGGAAGGGAGACCAGTCCTTATGATGGACCTGATACCCTACTCCATACTCATGATCAAAGGCTTCCGTACCGGCAGCTGTGGTGTGAGTGAACTTGTTTTCCATATCTAACATCCTCCTTTATCAAAACAAGGGACGATCAATCCCATTCTTTGGCACCTACTGAACAGTGGATTCCTCGGCTCCTGAAATAAGCGGCGTATTTTTCCATCCTTTTCTGGAAAGCCGGCCGATTCATCCTGAGGCCTTTCATTTTATAAGGGATCCCTAGGGACTCGTATTTTTCTTCTCCCAATCTCATGAAGCTGAGCAGCTGCAGAGCTTTTACCTTTCCCTGGAGGTTCTTTTCCAGGAAATCTGCCGACGCTTCCATATTTTCCATGGAATCATTGAACTTGGGGATCACCGGGATCCGCAGGACCAGACTGGCTCCTGCTGCACAGACCTTTTCCATATTTTCCAGGATCAGATCGTTATAAACGCCGGTCCTGGCTTTGTGGACTTCTCGATCCATATGTTTCAGATCTGCAATGAACAGATCTGTATACGGAATGACTTTTTCCAATTCTGACCAGTTGCAGTAAAAAGTAGATTCACAGCAGGTCTGGATATTTTCCTTTCGGCAAGCCTGGAAGAGTCCTGCGACAAAATCTGCCTGCATCAGGCTCTCTCCTCCGGAAACTGTGACCCCGCCGCCGGATTTTTCATAATAACCCCGGTCCCGCAGGATGATTTCCATACATTCTTCCACCGTCATCCATTTTCCCCAGGCCTTGATAGCATCTGAGGGGCATACCTCCTGGCATTTCATGCAGTTGGTGCATTTTTCCCGGTCGATGCCGGTCAATTTTCCCCGTTCGAACTGCAAGGCTCCCGGTACTGGGCACACGTCCAGACAGTCTTGGCAGATCTTTGTTCCCAGGCACTTTTTCCGATAGATCCCTGCCTGTACATAAGGCGCAAATCCTTCTGGGTTGCTGCACCATTCACAGCGCAGGGGACAGCCCTTCAAAAACAATTCCGTCCGGAGCCCGGGACCGTCATGGATGGTATACCGCTGGATGTTGAAGACATTTCCCCGAATGGGTTCCATCTTCGAAACCTCCCTTACGATTTCAGGAAAGCTACTCAATCTTCTTTCCTCTTGTTATCTGAATTTTATCAATCTTCATGTAGAAAAGAAGCAGGTAAGTTGGCTATCTTTTTATAAGGAATGTTCCTTATGGGCATCCTGATAAAAATAAAGGGGCTGTGAAAAAATGAAGATTCATTTTTTCACAGCCCCTTTATGCCTTCAAACGATTCTAATTTTCCCGGCTTTCGATCCATTTGTACAGCTGGTACCGGCTTTGGATGCCGCACTTGGTATAGATATTTTCCACATGTTTCTTGACGGTATGGTAGCTGACCACAAGCCGCATGGCAATGGCCTTATAGGTCAGCCCCTGGTACATCAGCTCGGCCACCCGCTGTTCCGTAGGCGTCAGCGGATCCAGATTCCGGGTGAATTCCACATGCTTGCGGCCTCCTTTGCTGCTGATGGTGATCCAGTGATACCGGTCGATGATCCGGTTGGAATAGCTCCGGTCATAGGTATAGATCCGGAACTGATAATTCTGGATCATCCGGACCCGCACTTTTTCCCACTCATCCTCTTTATCCCCGCTGCTCAGGAGGAAAGGCAGCCAGCCGCATACCCCTTCTCCTTCCAGCTGGCTGCGTACGGAAGGCCCCAGGATATCCTGCAGACACAATTCCGCTTCCTTATTGCAGTCCATCACATGCATGAAATCATCGGTGATCAGATAGGCTTTTTCTCCAGAATCGATGATACGGTTCTTGATTTCCGAAATGATCTTGGCCTGTTCATATTTCTTGAAATTCTTGTAAGCATTGGCGATATAGGCATAGATCTCGCTGAAATGCTGCATCTCTTCGTCCGTGAAATCTCCATTTTCGGCCTCTTTGAAAAAGGTCATCTGGATATAGGCATTGATCCCGAACGCCATGGTCACGCTGTATCTGGAATGGAATTGTTGTTGGATGAACTGGACATACGGATCCCTGTCATACTGATTCGGGGAGATTACATCCGTCGACTTGTACAGCCGGGGGATCGTATTGAAATAAGTCAGATGGTCCCGCAGGGCATCCATATAGACAACTTTCCGGACCGGATCCCGAGAAAGGATCTGCCGATAGGGATGGTTCTCCCCATCCAGCAGCAGCCCCTGTTGGTTCACCCAGGAAAGGAAATGATTCTGGGTGTCAAAATAAAGGATGATCATCTGGTTCAGGTCAAAATTTTTATTGAGAAAGTTCAATAAAGTAGGGCTGAAGAATTCACGGGCAGTGATCTGATGATGCTCCATTTCTAAAAAGAAATTCGTCTGCCCCTTTTTCTCGTATTTCATTGCTGGTTCTTCCTCCTTTACGGACTGGCTGCTCTTCCATCATACCTTGTTTCTTTGGGAAATAGGAATTTCCTCTCACAGGATTTCTCATGGAAAAAGTTATTTTTACATTATGCAACTCTTGCTTCAAAACGGGAAACTCATCCCTTATCTTTCGAGAATCTAGTTGAAATCGGTTGCCCCGGCTTTTCTCTCTTTGTTATGATGCTGATAAAGAATTCCGGAATTGCGCACAGCACCCCATTGTTTTCTGAAATTCAAGAATCTTCAAATACTCATTCTCTTTTCATACCTATTCCTGCCATTGAATTTCACTTATCCCATTTTCGTCCAAAAGGAGGACGGTGTCATGAGCATCAAAAATCGCACACTGCATATCTGGTTGGGTCCCATTCTCTTCGCTGTCTGCTACTTTGCCTTACAGGGAACATTCTCCGTCAAGGCCGCCAAGGCTATCGGAATCGCGCTATGGATGATCTACTGGTGGGTATCCCGGCCTGTCAATATTACGGTTACTGCCTTTGTCCCCATTGTGGCCAATGCCCTCTTCGATATCATCCCCATGAAGACCATCATCGCCCAATATTTCTCGGAAAGCATCATCCTGATCCTGGGTTCCGGCTTTTTGACTGTACCCTGGAGCGGCATCGGCCTGGACAAACGGATCTCCCTGAAGGCCCTGTCCCTGATCGGCCCCTCCATGAAAAGCCAGATTACCGTCTGGCTGCTATCCAGCATCATACTCAGCAATCTGATGCCCAATGTGGTGGTCTGTGCCCTGCTGACACCCATTGCCGTCGGCATGCTGAAAGCCGCCGGGTATGATGGGAAGAGCGAAGCGGCCATTCCCATCCTCTGCGCCATCGGCTGGGGCGTGGGGATCGGCGGGGTAGGGACGCCCCTGGGCGGCGCCATGAATATCACGGCCATTGCCCTGCTCCAGGATTTCACAGGGAAAGAATTCATGTACATCGACTGGATGACCCATCTGACCCCGTACACCCTGCTGGTCTCCTTGGCCTGTCTCGCAGCCATGCTGCTGCGCCCGGGAAAGATCAAACAGCTGGAAGGCACAAAAGAATACTTCAAGAAAGCCTATGCAGCCCTGGGGCCCATGAAGGGCGATGAAAAGATCTGTCTGTCCATGTTCCTGGTGGGACTGGCCGCCGTCTTCTTCCGTCCCCTCTATGCCCATATCCTGCCCCGTATGGTACCCGCCTATGTCTTCCTGATCCTGGGATTCGTCTGTTTCTTCATTACTTCCAAAGATTCTGCCCGTCCTCTGATGACCTGGGAAGATGCCCAGAAAGAATCCATGTGGGGCATGATGATCCTCTTCGCCGGCGGTCTGGCCATGGGTGTACTGCTCAGCGGTTCCGGAGCCAACGAAGAACTGGCCCAGATCGTAGCTGCGACCAATCTGCAGCCCGGGCTGCCTTTGATCATCGCCATCACCGTCCTGGCCTGCCTGGTATCGGAGACCACCAACAGCATCGTATCCGCTGCCGTCACCGTCCCCATCGTCATGAGTGTCACCACCAAGATGCATTTGGATCTGATGACCTACTGGTACATCGCCGTCATGGCCTTCAACAGTGAATTCCTGCTGCCAGTCAGCGTCCGGTCCATCCCTGTAGCCTACGGCCTGAGCCCGGATACTATGCTGCGCAAAGCCCTGCCGATCTTCCTGGTACGGGCCTTGGTGGTCATCGTCTGCAGCTATATAGTCCTGCAGATCCCTGGATTTGGAAAATAAGCAATTTTTTCTGTGAAAAATAAAGGAGGCCCTTATAATACAATGGATCGTATCCCTGAAAAATTACGTGCAAAAGTGATGTCAGCAGATGATGCAGCCAGACTCATCCAGTCTGGAATGACCATCGCCGTCAGCGGGTTCACCCGCACCAATTATCCCAAAGCTGTGCCGCAGGCGGTCACTCGCCAGGGAACAGCCCGGGACCTGACCCTGATCGTAGGAGCAGCGGTGGGAGACTGCATCGATGGTGCCTGGACCCGAGCCGGTCTCCTGAAACGCCGGTATGGCCATCAGTCCAACAAAGATCTGCGGAAAGCCGTCAATGCCGACCAAGTGGAATTCAGCGATATCCACATTTCCCATCTGCCCAAATACATGAATGAACAGACAGGTCCCCATATCCACATCGCCCTGATCGAATGCTGTGCCGTCACCGAAGACGGCCTGTATTTAGGGGCTTCCGGGGGGACGGCCGATGCAGCAGTCCGCAATGCAGACAAAGTCATCGTGGAAATCAACCAGAGCCTTCCCGTGGGGTTCATGGGCATGCATGATATCTTCGAAGTTGGAGTGGCTCCAGCTTCCCGGATCATCCCGATCACCCACCCCCAGGACCGGATCGGGACGCCCTATATCCCCTGTCCTTTGGAGAAAATCGCCGCCGTGGTCTTTACCGACGAAGCCGATGAAGCCCAGACCTTCAAAGCCGTGACTCCGGCCACTGCCAAGATTGCAGAAAACATCGTGGATTTCTTGAAGAATGAAATCCAGCATGGCCGACTGCCGGAAAATCCTGGGCCCCTGCAGTCCGGAGTAGGTTCCGTAGGCAATGCCGTCCTCGCTGGGCTGGCCAACAGTGGCTTCCACCATCTGAACATGTATACGGAAGTCATGCAGGATGCCGCCTTGGGGCTCTTGGACCAGGGAGTCCTGGACTTCATTTCCACCAGTTCCGTGGCCCTGACGGACGAAAACAGGAAAAGATTCTATGAAACGATCCAGGATTACCATGACAAGATCCTGATCCGCCCCAATGAAATCTCCAATCATCCGGAAGTGATCCGCCGGCTGGGCGTGATTTCTCTGAATACCCCGATCGAAGTGGATCTGTACGGAAATGTGAATTCCACCCACATCGATGGGACTGCCATGATGAATGGATTGGGCGGCAGCGGCGATTTTGCCCGGAATGCCCGGATCAGCATCTTCGCCTCTGAATCCGTGGCCAAACATGGCGCCATTTCCTCCATCGTCCCCTTTGTCAGCCACGTGGACCAGACGGAACATGATGTGGATGTCATCGTCACCGAACAGGGCATTGCCGACCTGCGCTGGCTGACCCCTAAAGAACGGGCCAAGGTCCTGATCGAGCACTGTGCCCATCCAGATTATAAGCCCATGCTGGAAGAATACTATCAGGAGGCCTATGCCTCTGCCAAGGGAAAGCACACCCCCCATGTACTGGAAAAAGCTTTTTCCTGGCATCTGAAGTACTTGCAGACAGGATCCATGAAATAACGGACTCTCACCAGAAAACAGGCTGTGGAAACAGGATTGACGGACGACCGTCAGACGCTTCCACAGCCTTATCTTTATTCCGGATAATATCCCAGTTTGCCGGAAATCTTCCCGGCCACCAGAGTGACCGTACGGGCGAACCGCTCCTCATCCACCTGGGCCAGGATCCGATGGCTCTGGGTGGAGATGCTGATGGCTCCCACAGGCCTCCGGGTCCAGTCAAAGATAGGGGCTGCAATGGACCCTCTGCCCATATGCAGCTGGTTGTTGTTGGCACAGTAGCCTTTTTTCCGGATGGTCTTCAGGGTTTCCATCAACCCCCGCAGGTCCGTCTGAGTCTCCGGCGTATACTTCTGCAGATCGCTGGCCTTTAGGATCCGTAGCGCTTCTTCTTCCGGCAGATACGCCAGCATAATCTTCCCCATGGCCGAACAGTACAAGGGCTGCCGATGCCCCAGAGGAAAGAGCATTTCCGTCTTGTCTTCGCAGCAGCAGCAGACCAGGTGGACCACATCCAGCCCATCAGGGATCCCCAGATGGCTCAACACCTTCATATTAAAAGACAACTGCTGCAGCTCCGGATAGGCATGGCGGTAAATGCTTTTATTTTTCAGAGCCACCCCTGCCAGGGTTATAATCTCCATCCCAGGGTAATAATACCCGGTGGCATCATCCCGCTGGAGGAATCCCCCGTCCAGCAGGGTGTTCAGATGCCGGGACACGGTGCTGATATTCATCTGCAGGCGATCTGCGATCTCGGAAGTCCGAAGCATCCGTTCCCCTTCTGAAAAAAGGGACAAAATCGCCAAAGTCTTACTGACACTCTTATTCCCTGAAGCGTATTTTGATTTCTGTTCCAATTCGGAATCCCCCTCATTAGTCCATTCTACAAATTCTCCCCTGTCTGCCGCAAATATGACTCAGGTCATATTTTCTATATTATTTTACCATAGATTAAGCCTTAGAACTGTAAATGATTTGTTCATAATTATAGTATCGGAAAAAACAAATAGCAAGAGACCTGCCGCAGCGCATCCTGCAGCAGGTCTTCTTGATGGATTGGCGAAGATTCTTCACCGTGCATCCCTTCCACCGAAAAGGGGGACGTGGAAGGGATGCCTATGGAGAAAAGGAGGTCAGCCTTTCCAGATACAGCCTCAGTCTTCCCAGGCTTTGGCCGGATCCGGCAGGTAGGATTGATCCAGAGGATAGCCTACCCGTGTCAGGTTCATCAGCAGCTTATAGGTAAAGTTGCCGCTGAAGCTGTTGTTGCCCCAGGAACCGCAGCCCAGTGTGGTGGTGGCTGTGAAACCGTTAGTGGGGCTGCCGCCGCCGGTGGTGCCAGCCGGCTGGTTGACGATCAGCCGGGACACCGGGCAGTGCAGAGCCGCATATTCCACATGTTCCGGAGTATTGGAGTGGACAGCCACACTGTGACCCTTCCCTTCATAATCCAGGTTGATCAGGGCCATATTGACCGCATCTTCAAAGCTCCCTTCATAGGGGATGATATTGATCACCGGGCACATCTTTTCCCGGTTCAGGTCATCGCCCCGACCCGGTTTGGTTCCCCGTACCGCCAGCACACGGGCATCTTCCGGCACACCAGGGAGCCCGATGATTTCGGCGATTTTAGCCGGGCTCAGACCCACGATTTTCCGGCTGATAGGACCGCCAGCCTCCGGGAACAGTCCTTTGCGGACGATATCCACTTCTTTGGGATCATCCACATAATAGGCTCCTGCCGCCCGGAAAGCTTCCAAGAATTCCTCGAATTTAGCAGCGGGGATATAGGCAGTCTGTTCGCCTAGGCAGATCAGGCCGTAATCGAAGCCTCTGCCCAGGACGATGTCCGCGGCAGCTTTCCGGATATCCGCATCGCTGTCCACGATGCACTGGACATTGCCCTGGCCTACGCCGTAGGCCGGCTTCCCGCTGGAATAAGCAGCTTTGACCATGCCCATGCCACCAGTAGCTACGATCACATCTGCCAGCTGCATCAGCTTGTTGCTGTTTTCCATGGAAACTTCATCCACTTCCAGTACCAAATCTTCTGGGAAGCCCAAACCTTTCAGGGCTTCGCGGAACAGTTTGACACATTCATGGCAGCACTGGATGCCCCGGGGATGGGGAGCGAAAATGATGGAATTGCGGGTCTTCAGGGCAAAGGCCGCATTGCTCATGGGAGTCACTACCGGGTTGGTGGAAGGGATGATGGAAGCCACCACGCCCATGGGTTTGGCCACCTTGTACAGCCGTTTGGCTTCGTCTTTCCCGACGATGCCCACAGATTTCTTATCTTTCAGATCTTCCCAGATCAAGGAAGATTTCGCCCGGCATTTGGAGATCTTATCTTCCACTTTGCCCATGCGGGAATCTACCACAGCCAGTTTGCCCAGCCGTTCTGCGTTGTCATAGATGCTCTTGCAGATGGCTTTGGCAGCTGCATCCACCTGTTCCTGGGTGGCGAATTCGAATTTTTGCTGAGCCGCACGGCTCCGTTCAATCAGTTCTTCAACAGTACTCATGGTAAAACTCCTTTCACATCCGTAAGTTTCTATCAATAACCGATTATAGGATGATGTTGGTTACAAGCTCCCTACTTGGGAGAAAGCCGGGATCTGCAGGCAGATATAGCCTACGACGATGACGCTCAAAGCACGGATCAGCATGATGGGGATCCCCCGTTTCATCTGCACATTGGGATCCAGCCCGTTCCCGCAGGTAATGGCACGGACACTGACCGGCAGTAGGAATTCAGAGTTGTAAGCCATGGCCGTGATGAAGAAATAGGGCATCAGCGGCAGGCCGGCTCTCTGGGTATAGGTGATGACAATGGGGACCACTACAGCAGCCGACACGGTGGAGTTCGTGGATTCAGACACTGCCACGGCAAACACCGTGATGGCAATGATCATAGGCAGGCCCGGAGGCATGTGCATCTGGCTGGCGATCAGTTCGGCAATGGCCTTGTTGGCTCCGGAAGCGCCCAGCAGGTTCCCCATGGCCAGGCCGCCGGCAAAGAGGATCATCATGCCCCACAGCATGTGTTTCTGGACATAATCCCAATCCACCAGGGGTTTGCCGTCATCGCCGGTGATGAAGAATCCCAGGAAACCCAGGATGGCATACAGGAAAGCAGGGACCAGACCCGGGAGGAGAGAAGCATACAGCGGACGCAGGAAGGATCCGATCAGGGCGATCACGAACAGAGCCATGCTGATTTTTTCCGTCCGTTTCATGGGTCCCAATGCTTCATAAGCTTCCGTGAAATATTCTTTCGTCCCTTCCAGGGATTTGACTTCCTGGGGCAGCATCAGTTCGCCGATGATGCAGGTGATGGACGTAAAGATCAGATAAGGAGCGATGTGGCTGACCCAGTCCATGAACAGGAATTCATGACCGGTGGTCTTTTCCAGCAGGGCGATGGCCACCACGTTCATGGCGCCGCCTACAGGAGTCCCGACACCGCCGATCCCGGCACACCAGCCGATGGCACAGAGGATCGGAGCCGCTGCCGCACTTTTCCCATCATAGCCGGCCGCTTTCAGCATGGCGATGGCGATAGGAGTAAAGAGTGCCACCACTACCACGTTGGGAAGTACGGTAGAGAACAGGATGGGGAAAATGGACCAGACAATGATCTGGGACCGCATGGAAGGCCCGATGACGGACAGGCATTTCAGGGCAACCCGCTGGTCCAGTCCGATCTTCGCCCAGGGCAGGGTCAGCAAGGTGGAACTGAACACCAAGATGATACTGGGGTTGGAATACTGGGAAACAAGCGCCCCCATAGGAACGATATTGAAAAGTGCATTACAAGCTACTGGGACAAATGCGGTGGTCGTGATGTCCACCGGGCGGGTGACCCACCAGAATACCATCCAGAGGGAAACCCCTACTGCCTGGGCTCCCTTTACGGTCAAGGCTGAAGCTCCTCCCATGCTGACTAGCAGGTAGATTACCGGGCCCAGCAGGGAAAGGATGATGCGGCGTGATGTGCTCATGAAAAAACGTACCTCCTTTGGTTTGGTTGGTCGGCCGACCACACATACAAATGAATTCTTTTGGAATTATTTGTCTTTTCTTGCTTTTCATTATAATCAGCCCGTCCATCTTGACAATACGACTTTTGGGGGTTTTGCGGCGAGCGAAAGGAATTTCCAGCCGATGATTTCCATTTGTAAGACTTGCAGGTGGAGTTGCACAGTATGCAACCGGAGTTTCGAAAGAAGAGAAAACCGCTTTCCCGCCTTTCTTTTTCTCTTTCCTTCTATTACATTGTAACCATACCGATTCGATTTTTTAAAAGGAGGCAATTTCAATGATCCACGATTTCTCTTTTGCAGTTCCTCAAACCATCCAATTTGGCATGGGCAGCCTGAAGAAGCTGCCAGAGATCCTGCAGGCCAACCAATCGACCCATGTATTCCTCGTATCCGATCCCGGTATCGCACAGATCGGGCTGGTCAAAAAAGTCCAGGATATCCTGGAAGCTGCGCAAGTCGACTGCCATACCTACCTGGATGTGACCCCCAATCCGGCCATCGAAACCGTAGAGAATGCGGCCAAAGCTTTTGTGGAAAGCGGCTGCACCAGCATCATCGCCCTGGGAGGGGGCGCTCCCATGGATACCGGGAAGGCCGTAGGCATCCTGGCCCGTTATGGGGGCAAAGCCACGGATTATGAAGGGCTGTCCAAAGTCCCTGGCCCCATCGTCCCTCTGATCGCCATCCCCACTACCGCAGGGACAGGGAGCGAAGTCAGTGCTTCCACGGTGATCACCGATCCTGAACGGAATTTTAAATTTTCCATCATCGACCATAATATCCTGCCCAAGTATGCCCTCCTGGATCCGGAACTGATCATGACGGCTCCGGCCTCCGTCGCTGCCGCCTGCGGCCTGGATGCCCTGATCCATGCCATGGAAGCCTACCTGTCCCGTTTCGCTTTTCCCTATACCGATGCGATGGCAGAAAAAGCAATGGCCCTGATTGGAAAGAACCTCCGGGCATTCGTTGCCAACCGGCAGGATGCAGACGCCGCCTGTGCCATGATGCTGGGCTCCACCTTTGCCGCCATGGCCTTTGCTTGGAGCAAGCTGGGAGATATCCACGCCATGAGCCACCCGGTGAGCGCCTATTTCCATGTAGCCCATGGGGTCGCCAATGCCATCCTGATGCCCGCTGTAATGGAATTCAATGCGCTGGCTGACAAAGGCCGGTATGAAACCATTTATAATTTCATCCGGGAAGAAAAAGATCCGGCAGGCAACTTCCGTCCCCAGATGCTGGTAGACGCCCTGAAAAAGCTGAACGACGACCTGAATATCCCGAGACATCTGCAGGAAGTAGGCGTGACCCAGGACAAATTCGAAGCCATGGCAAAAGACGCCATGAAAGCGCCCAATACCCTGGCCAATCCCCGGCAGACGACCGTAAAGGACTTCATCGCCCTCTACGAAAAAGCCTTCTGATTCTGAAAAGGATAAAAAATGGCATCTTTTACAGGAACAGATTCCTACATTGCCTCTGAAGAACTGCAGCGCAGCGTAAACATCGCAGCTGCTCTGGAAAAGCCCCTGCTGCTCAAAGGTGAACCAGGCACCGGGAAAACAGTCCTGGCGGAAGCCGTAGCAGAAGAGCTGGGGCTTCCCCTCTTCGTCTGGAGCATCAAATCGACTACCCGGGCCCAGGACGGACTGTACGTCTATGATACCGTCCAGCGGCTCTACGACAGTCAGTTCGGCACAGAAGGCGTGGAGGACATCTCCCGTTATATCCGGCTGGGGAAACTGGGGGAAGCTTTCCGCAGTCCCCAGCGGGCGGTCCTCCTGATCGACGAAATCGATAAAGCTGACCTGGAATTCCCCAATGACCTGTTATGGGAACTGGACAAGATGGAATTCTATATCCCGGAAACGGGGGAAACCGTCAGAGCCCGACAAAAGCCCCTGGTCATCATTACCTCCAATGCAGAAAAAGAGCTGCCGGACGCCTTTCTCCGCCGCTGCATCTTCCACTACATCGCCTTCCCCGATCCGGCTGCCATGGCCCAGATCGTCCATGCCAAATTCCCTCATTTGGAGGATGATCTGCTGACAAGTGCCATAGACGCCTTTTACCAGCTGCGGAAGATTTCCGGCCTGAGCAAACGACCCAGCACCGCAGAGCTGCTGGACTGGATCCAAGCCCTGGCGATCAGTGGCATTTCCCCGGAAAAACTCACTTCCCATCTTCCCTTCATCGGCGTCCTGCTGAAAAAGACGGAAGACTTGAAACGGGCCGGTTACTGATATGTTCACGCCGTTTCTCTATTGTCTCCGGAGCCATGGTCTCCATACCACCTTGACCGAGTGGTCCGTCTTTCTCCACGCCCTGGAACTGGGCCTCCACGGGAACAGCCTGCTGGGATTCTACCATCTAGCCCGGACCGTCCTGGTCAAGAAAGAGACGGATTACGATCGTTTTGATGAAGCCTTCTCAGTGTTTTTCCAACACATAAAAGATCCCAGGGAGCTTCCCCCAGAATTCCAAGAATGGCTGGCCCAAGCCAGCTCTCCCACGCCTTTTGATAAGGAAACGACGGATCTGGTCTGGGGAAGATTCTCTCGGGAAGGGATTGAACAATTGATGGAAGAACGGCTGAAACAGCAGAAAGAAGCCCATCATGGCGGCACCACCTGGATCGGCACCGGCGGCCAGACTGCCTTTGGCCATTCCGGGTATGCGCCCAAAGGCATCCGAGTCTTTGGAGGATCCCATCAGCACCGGGCATTGGCCGTTGCCGGAGAACGGCGCTTTGCCGACTTCCGTGACGACCGGATCCTGGAGATCCGGCAGTTCCAAATGGCCCTGCGGAAGCTCCGCCGGCTTTCTGATCAAGAGAATATCCCCAAGACAGAATTGGATGTTGACGGGACCATCAGCGCCACGTCTCAAAAAGGCGGTTTCCTGGATATCGTCCTGAAGCGGCCCCGGAAGAACCGGACGAAGCTGCTCCTCCTGATGGACAGTGGCGGATCCATGTGGCCCTATATGGATCTTTCCCGCCGTTTATTCCAAGCCGTAAGCCAGGGCTCCTCCTTCAAAGAACTGAAGATCTACTACTTCCACAATATCTTCTATGATCAGCTTTTCACCTCGCCAGATTGTGCCTGGGAACACCGGATTTCCACCCAGTGGGTATTCCAGCAGTGCTCTCGGGAGTACAAGGTCATCCTGGTAGGCGATGCCCGTATGGGAGAAGAGGAACTGATGGCGGTCAATGGGAATATTGAATACAAACGGGGAAACGACCGCCCCGGGATCGCCTGGCTGGAAGAGCTTCTCCAACGGTATCCTGCCACCGTCTGGCTGAATCCAGTGGAACAAGACTACTGGCATTTTTATTACAGCACGGCCCGGATCATGGAAAAGGGGATCCATATGTTTCCTTTGACGCTCAAAGGATTGGAAACAAGCATGGATTATCTGCGCAAAACTGAAGCATGAAAAACAAGGGTTGCGGCACTAAGATGTGTCGCAGCCCCTTTTTTCATGCCTGTCTTTTACAGACACATTTCATAGATTTTCACCAAATCTGCTTCTTGCAGGTCTTTAAACCCTCTGACGATCCCGCCTTTTGTCCGGCAGGCTTTTTCGGCCATGACGGAAAAATCTTCCGGCCGGATCCCCAATTCTGTCAGTGAGGACGGCAGCCCCAAGGTCCCAAAAAAGAACTCTGAAAGCCTTTGGATGCTTTCCCGGGCGATTTCCATAGGCTCTCCCGCCGGATCCAGTCCGAAGACATTGACGCCCAACCGGACATACCGGTCCACGTGCTCCTGATCCAGGCAGTATTCCAAGAACCGGGGTGTCAGGATGGCCAAGCCCAGCCCATGGGTAATGTCATAGAGGGCTGACATCTCATGTTCCAGAGCGTGGCAGCTCCACACCTGGTTCTGACAGCCCTTGATGAAGCCATTGATGGCCCAGGTAGAAGTCCACAAGAGATTGGCTCTCGCCTCGTAGTCATCCGGCTGTTCCAGGGCAATGGGAGCATATTTCAGGACCGTCTTCATCAACCCTTCCATGACCGCATCCAGCATATACATCCCTTCTCCCGGATTGAAATACGTTTCCAGGATATGGGACAGGATATCTGCCGACCCGCAGGCAGTCTGGTATCGGCTGACGGAATACGTCAATTCCGGATCCAGGAAGGAAACTTGCGGCTGGAGTGCCGGGGCAAAACGGGCCAGCTTCTCCTGGGTCTCCAGGTTGCTGATGACACCCCCATCATCCATTTCTGATCCAGTGGCCGCAATCGTCGGAATGGTGACCAGCGGGAGAGCTTCGGTCAGCGGGGCCTTCCGGGCAAAGAATTCCCAGGGATCGAAATCCACACAGGCACCAGCCGCTGTGAATTTCCCCGTATCCAGGCAGGAACCGCCGCCGGCAGCCAGCACCACCTGGATTCCCTGCTCTTTGCACAGCGCCACCCCTTTGCGTACGGACTGGATCCGGGGATTGGGATCGATTCCCGGAAGCTCCGTCAGTTCCAGATGGTACTTCCGGCTTTCTGCCAGGATCCGATCATATAAGCCACTTTTCTTGATTGAACCTCCCCCATAGATCAACAGGACCCTGTCTCCAAAAGATTTCAGGGTTTCCCCCAAATGGTCCAGTGCGGTCCTTCCAAAATAAATCTTTGTGGGAACATGATAGATAAAATCCTTCATCGCCAAAACCTCCATCTTTTTCAGCAGCCTTGGACGCCGCATTCTGCTTTTCCTTCAGTATAGCAGAATCGGCCCCCGCTGCATGACAAAAGAAGAGATTTGCAGTACAGGAACAAGATTTGCATCTTTTGAAATCCAAACATCTGGAGAACGAAGCTTATTTCAAGAAAACACTTTCTCTTTATACGCTTTCAACTCTTCCCGGAAATCCGGATGGGCAATGCGGATCATGGCCTCTGCCCGTTCTTCTAAAGACAAACCTGTCAGATGGGCCACCCCGTATTCGGTAGCCACATTTTGGATCAAGGCCCGGGGCCCTGAAATGGCACTGCCGGCCGCAATGGCCGGGACGATATTGGAATGGCGCACACCCTTTTTGTCCACCCGGGAAGATTCAATGCAGATATACCCTGCACCGCCCCGGGACAGGAAGGCTCCTTCCAGGAAATCCAGCTGTCCTCCCACGCCGGAAATCTGACGAGTCCCTACGGATTCGGCATTTTCCTGCCCCATCAAGTCCAGCTGGATACCTCCATTGATGCTGATATACCGGGAAATCCGCTCCATCACACGGGGATTATGGATATAATCCAGTTCGGCCGGATAAAACGCATCCGGTTTTTCCCGGAGCCAATCATATAGTTCCTGGGACCCGCTGACCAGATTCCAGGAAGAAAGTCCTGTTTTCTCCTCCTTCCAGCGATTGGTCAGTTTCCCTGCTTTATGGAGCATGAGGAACGCATCACTGAGGGTCCCCGTATGGCAGCCTAGATCTTCCTGTTCTGATTGCGCCAGCAGCTGGGCAATGGTAAAGGGGATGGCCCCCACCCCTAAGGATAAGACAGCTCGGTCCGGGATTTCCCGGACTACATTCTTGGCAATCTGGAGATCTGCCTGGCTGGGTTCTCGATAACTGGATACGCAAAGGGGCTGATGTTCCCCTTCTACGATATAATCGGCTTCCTCCAGGGAAACCCGATGGGAGCCGTCAATCCCCTGAAGACCGGGCATTTTTTCATTGATTTCAAAGATGATAGTCCTGGCTTTCTGGATAATGGTTTTCCAGCAGTAATTGGCCAGCCCAAGCCCGCAATAGCCCTGAGCATCCGGTTTGGATACCGGCACGATGGCCACATCCACCGGCAGATAATCCCGATACATCTCTGGCAAGAGACGCAGCAGCATAGGGACGAAATGCAGCCGCTTGGCCGTGAACATCTTCCGTTCGTAGTTCCCTAGATGCCAGCTATAATATTGGAAATGCTTTCTCTCCGGGTCGCAGTCGATGGTATGGATGATGGGGCGATAAACCAATCCGCCCCGGATCTTCACATCCCTGAGCTCCTCCTTGTGGCGGGCCAAAGCCTCATCCATCAGTTCCGGGAACCCATTGCCAAAGCCAAAATCCACCCAATCCCCTGATTTGACCCCTAAACAGACAGCTTCGTCCGGACTCACAAATTTATGGAGATATCCTTCCATCTTCTCTTTTCCTCCTGCCACAGGCTTCCTTTTTCAGGCGAAAAGCGGCTGCCCTGCCCAGAGGCATCACTGCAGCCGCTTCCCGCTATGAGAAAGGAAAGGACTTATTCGGCCCAGATTTCTTCATCCGTAGGGATATACATATCCGGAACACGGTAAGAAATGCGAGTCAGGTTCATCAGATGGTAATAGGTGAAGTTTTCACTGATACTGTTGTTTCCCCAAGTCCCACAGCCCAGTGTAGTCGTCGGATTCAGCCCGTTGTCCATGGCACCTCCCAGGTTGGTGCCGCCTACCTGGTTCACGGCGAAACGGCTGACCGGGATTGCTTCCGCCACCGCTTCGATATGCTCCGGCGTATTGGAATGGATCACCACGCTGTGCCCGATGCCTTCCATTTCCAGATTGGTCTTGGCGATATGGATGGCATCTTCCCATTTGTCATAAGTAAAGAACGCCAGCACAGGGAAGAGTTTTTCTTTGGCCAGCGGTTCCGCCTTCCCATAGCCCCGGGTACAGGAAACGATGACTTTGGCATCTTCCGGGATGCCCTGGATCCCGGACAGCTGTGCGATTTTCTTCACACTGGCTCCTGGATATTCCTTGCTCACAGAGCCACCATTGGGAAACGCCGTATCTCTCAGCTTGGCTGCATCTTCCGGATTGTCGATGTAATAAGCGCCATGTTTCTTCAGCGCAGCAATCATTTCTTCTTTTTTATCCACCGGGCAGATGACATTCTGTTCACAGGTGCACAGGACCCCGTTATCGAAAGTCCGTCCTTTGATGACCATGGCTGCTACCTGATCCAGGTCCGCATCCCGGTCCACCAGGACCTGGACATTCCCCTGTCCTACCCCTATAGCCGGTTTCCCGGAAGAATAGGCAGCCTTGACGAGCCCCGGACCGCCGGTGCAGATGCACAGATCCACCGCACTCATCAGACCCGCAGAAAGTTCCATACTGGGTTCTGTGATCACCTGGATCAGATTCTTCGGCATTCCCAGCGCATCTAAAGCTTCATTGATCACTTCTACTGTTTTCACGCTGGAATGTTTGGCACGGGGATGCGGGCTGACAATCATAGAATTCCCGCATTTCAAGGCGCACATAGCATTTTGCATCACATTGATGACCGGGTTTGTGGTCGGTGCTACGCAGCCAATCACTCCGATGGGTTTCGCAACTTCCACCAAACCCAATTCCGGGATCCGTTTGATGATGCCCCGGCTCTTCTTGTCTTTCATCCGCCACCAGACACTCTTGGATTTATTGACGCATTTAGCAATCTTATCTGCGTAATTCCCCATTTTGGTTTCATCCACCGCCATATGGGCCAGAAGTTCCGCATTATCATAAACTGCTTTCCCCACTGCCCGCACGGCCTGATCCACTTTTTCCTGCGGGTATGTTTCAAATTCTTTCTGTGCAATACGGGAAGCTTCTACCATTTTGTCCAAATACTCTTTTACTGCCTGTTCCATAAACGTAAGCTCCTTTCTCGATGTCCCCTGCAAGGGGAAAGCCGCCAAACATTTCTAGCTGTGCATTTTAATGATCAGGTCATCAGACTTATTTTTTTACAATAATTTTCGATACAGCGCTTCGATATCCTTGATCGTCGTCTGCCGCGGATTGACCACAACATTGACACTTTTCATGGCATCGATGGCCATCACGCCGATTTTATCTTCTGTCACTCCCACATCGGAGAGCTTCTCCGGGATCCCTAATTCCCGATTCAGCTTCCGTAATTCTTCCACCAGCATTTCAGGAACAAAAGAAGCATCCGCTTTAGCCCCCTGGGTAATACAATCATAGATTACCCGGTATCTTCCCTGATCGGCCAGCGCGTTGTATTCCACGATAGCCGGCATCAGGATGGCATTGGCTACCCCATGGGCCACATGGAAAAATCCGCTGACCGGATGGCTCATGGCATGGATATTTCCCAGTTTCCCCCAGGCAAAAGCCAATCCTGCCAACATGGACCCTACCAGCATATTGGAAGCTGCTTCTTCATCATCCCGGGAAGCCACATAGCGCCGGATATTACCGCCAATCATCCGCATGGCATGTTCCCCCATGGCATCCGTGAAAGGTGACGAGGTCTTTGATACATAAGCTTCCATAGCATGGATGAAAGCATCGACACCGCAGGCGGCTGCCACCGAACGGGGCACTGTCATGACCAATTCCGGATCCAGGAGCGCGTAGGTAGGACAGATATTGTAACTGATGATGGCCATCTTGAAATGGGTCTTTTCATCCGTAATCACAGAGGAAGCTGTCACTTCACTGCCAGTCCCAGCGGTCGTAGGAATAGCGATTAAAGGTAAGACAGGACCAGGCACTTTTCCCAATCCGGCATAATCCGTGATCTTTCCCCCATAAGTCACCAGGATAGCTACCGATTTTGCCACATCCATAGGACCGCCGCCGCCCAGGGCCACAATGCTTTTACACCCGGATGCTTTGAACGCTTCCGTCGCAGTTTCCACATTCGCTACCGTAGGATTGACCGACAGATCGACGAATTCCTGACAGGCGATTCCTTTTTCCGCCAAGATTGTTTTCGTCTTATCCACCAGCCCCACCTGCTGCAGGCCTTTATCAGCAACCAGAAATACGGAAGACGCATTTTCTGTTTGTAAGATATCAGGCAGCTGTTTCAGAGCCCCCTGCCCGAAGACGACATTTTGCGGGACTTTAAACATAAAACTCTTCATCGATCTTCCCCCTTCCAAATTATTTATGGGCACGCATGAGCTCAACCAGGAACGTCGAAAATCCTGGCACATAGGTAACCAACATCAGCACCGCGACCAGTGCAATAAAGAGCGGCCAGACATTCTTGACCTGTTCATTGAAATTCACTCGTTTATCCAATCCATCCGCAACAAAAAGGTTAATGCCCAACGGTGGTGTCACCAGCCCCATAGTCAAGTTCATCACGATGATCACGCCAAACTGGACAGGATCCACCCCTAGTTTTTTGATCAAAGGATACAGGATCGGTGTATAGATGAAGGTG
This sequence comes from Acidaminococcus nyctereutis, assembly GCF_052216985.1. NCBI lineage: Bacteria > Bacillati > Bacillota > Negativicutes > Acidaminococcales > Acidaminococcaceae > Acidaminococcus > Acidaminococcus nyctereutis. The sequence continues at coordinate 32,442 of NZ_JBQOUY010000014.1, read as the reverse complement.
GAAGCCGTGGTTTCCATAAAGCATCCGTTGATCAGCAGGATGATATTGATCAGCAGGAGGATCAGGAATTTGCTGTGGGTGATCCCCAGTACCAAATTAGAGAGCTTCATAGGAACCTGCTGCGTAGAAACGATGAAGCTGAAGATATTGGCCGTCGCCACGATAAAGAGGATCATGGCAGAGGTTTTCACCGCTTCGAAAGAAATCTCCATCATATCACTAGGTTTCAGCGCATGGTACACCAGCCAGGCCACCAGGAATCCGTAGACACAAGCCACGGCAGCCGCTTCCGTTGGCGTAAACACTCCGGAGTAAATCCCCCCCAAGATGATTACCGGCATCAAGATCGCCCAAATGGCCTTAAAGAATGTCTTGATCACCCGATCCAGATGGACACCATCCGTTTTGCTGCCCCAGTGGTTCTTCCGGGCTTTTACAAATGTCATCAAACACAGCGCCAGCCCCATGATGATTCCCGGGATCACCCCTGCTGCAAACAGTTCACTGACGGACTGCCCGGTGATCAGGGCATAATTCACAAAAGGAATGCTGGGAGGGATGATACATCCGATGATCCCGCCGCAGGCCACCAGTGCCGCAGCAAAGCCTGGAGGATATCCATCATTGATCATAGCTGGGATCATGATGCTGCCAATGGCAGCCACCGTGGCCGGAGCCGATCCGGAAATCGCTGCAAAAAACATACAGGCGATGGTGGCCACAATACCCAGAGAACCATCGATCCATCCAAAAAGTTCATAACAGAAATCAACGATCTGCTTGGAAATCCCACCCTTTCCCATAATGACCCCTGCATATACGAATAAGGGAATGGCCAGGAGGGGCGTAGAATCCAGTGCGGTAATCATCCGCTGGGCTGCGATGAACATCTGCCGGCTGTTTCCAGCCACCGCCATGGCCAAAAGAGGGGCGCCTCCAATACAGACGGCAATGGGGACTCCTATAAACAGGAGGACCGCCAAGCCGACGAACAGTACGGTAATCATAGCTGCCTTCCTTTCTCAGTAATTCATTCTTTACTTGCAAAATCCCTTTCCATTCTTGATCCAGTCCATCTCATTCCATCGGATTTCGATAGGCTTGATGCTTAAAAAGCTGCAGGAGCAGCTGTATGATGGAAAGGATACTGGTCAGCGGCACGATTCCATACAGCAGATACATCGGCAAATGTAAAGCCGGAGAAATCTGCCCGCTCTGGATGATCCGTTCCACCAGCACCAGGCCAAAATACGTACAAGCCACCATAAAGATCATCGTTATGATATAGGTTAGGACCCGAGTCGGTACTTTGAGGCATTCAGGAAAAAGTTTTTCCACGAACAAGGCCACCCGTACATGAGAATTATACCGCCAGGCTGCCGCAATGCCCAGGAAAGACATATATACGCAGATATACCGCAGGATTTCATCTCCCCAGTTAAACGAAAAGCCGAATCCATAGCGAAGGACCACATTCAGTGTCATGATCACTGCCATGGCCATCATGAGGATGCTGGAAATACAGCGGGTGACCGGTACATTATCGATAAAATCAAAGATCCTTTTCATGTCTTCACCTCTCTCCGGAAAGAGCCGGCGGAAAATCGTCCAATCCAGCTTTTCCGTCGACTCCTGCTCCGTCTGACACCTTAGGATTCTGCGACTGCCTTTTTGAAAGCGTCCACGATTTCATCCCCCGCTTTGCTGCGGATCATAGGTTCCACATCTTTTGTCGCTGCTTTGAACTGAGCAGCTTCAGCAGCCGTAGGTGTATAGGTCTTCAGTCCATTCTTCTTTTCCATAGTGGACAGGAATTCCTTATCATTTTGTTCATTCAGGTTTCTTTCATCTTTGATAAACTCTTTCACACATTCCTGAAAGATCTTCTGCTGTTCCGGAGATAGTTTATTCCAGCTTTCTTTACTGATAGCCACGATATACGGATCATAAATATGAGGCAGCAGTGTCATGTATTTCACGACTTCAGCAAATCCCATGGAATAGGTCAACGCTACGCCATTTTCCTGTCCATCCACAGTTCCTTGCTGCAGCGCTGTGTAAAGTTCACCAAACGCAATGGGAGTAGCAGATGCGCCCAAATCATTGACAATCTTCATATGCACATCATTTTCCTGAGTCCTGATCTTTAAGCCAACCATATCAGCCGGAGTACGAATCTCTCTCTTGGAGTTAGAAAATTGACGCAGGCTGTTTTCTGCCCATCCCAAGAACTTCCAGCCGCCTTCTTTTTCCGTCAGCGCTCCAAGCTTCTGCCCAAAGGGCCCGTCATAGATTTTCCAACCTTTTTGCCGGTTTTCAATCATATAGGGTAAATTTGTCACGTTTACGCTTTTGGAAAAACCGGCAACCACAGCAGAAGAGATGACCCCGCAGTCGATGCTGCCCAGAGAAACCCCTTCCATTACTTCCCGTTCCGATCCCAGCTGATTGGCTGGATAATGATTGATCAGGATGGTCCCCTTCGATTTTTTCTCTACATTCTTCTTGAAATTTTCACTGGCCTTGCCCAATCGGTCTTCCGGGGAAGAACCATGGGCCCAGGATAACGTGACTACACCTTGTTTATCCGTTGATGCAGCTTTCTTATCTGATGAATTCCCGCCACAGCCAGCTGTAAAGATCAGCAGACTCATAGAAAGTAACGCCATTGCCAGCATGCTTTTCCTTTGCCACGATTTCTTCATTGCCCTTCCCCCTTGACAAAAATTGTTTTGCTATTTTTCCTGCCACAAAGGAATCGTGACAGGCTGCAACCTTCTCCAAATGGAAAGCAAACCATTTTCATTAAATACAGCCGCATTGTTGTTTGATTTGTTATTATTTTCTGCATTTTTTATTTGTTAGTAATCAGGTCATCAGACCTTTATTGGTCCGCATATGATTCCCCCTTTCCAACGCCTGGATTTCTTGCACGTAACTTTCCTATTTGTTACCCTGGGAAATAAGGACGACGCGTTTCGCCGTCGTATCCAGATGCTGCAACACAGCTTCCACACAAGCAACCCGATCTCGGGATTTCAAAGCCTGCAAGATGCGGTGATGAGCGACCCTTGCATCTTCGATGATTTCTTCATGCTCAAACAACTTCCACAGCAATTCTGTCCGCATATTTTCCAACAATTTGCTGATTTGCAGCAGCATGGGATTTTTCGTCAGTTCTAGCAAATAAGCATGGAATTGTTTATCAGCTTCCACATACTCTTTTTCGGGGTGTTTCTCATCGAATACCGATACCAGCCTGTTCAGGACGGCAAAATCTTCCTCACTGACCTTGTCATAGATGGTAAGGATATTCCCTACTTCGATGACTCTCCGCAGTTCCAAAAACGGCAGTCGATTCTCTTGGCTTGGAAAAAAGCCAAGGAACTCTGAAAAATTCTGAGCACAATGATCGACCACAAAAGTCCCTTCTCCTTGACGGGACTCGATCACTCCGTAAGCCGCCAGGATTTTCATACCTTCCCGCAGAGAAGAACGGCCAACGCCCAGTTCTTTGGCCATATCGGCTTCTTTGGGGAGCCTGTCTCCCACATGCAGTTTTCCCGTATGAAGGGCGTCTTTCACGGAGTTTACGACGATATCTGTAGCATTGACTCTAATCATATGGACCTCTTTCTGCCTTGATGCGATGCGCTGGTGATGATCTTAGTTCATTTTCATATTCAACAATCTAAGTGTTGCTTTTCTGCGGTCGCCTCTTAGACATCTGATTGTCTGATGTATTACGGCTTTAGTATAATAAACCGAATTGGGGATGTCAATACTGAATTTCCAGAAAATTTGGTGTTCATTCCATATTCTCTCCGGAAGAGAATCTCTTCTCCTCCCGCCTGCCAAATCTATCTGTTTCCCCTCCCTTCTATATGCTATAATGAATTGATAGATAATTTACACAATACTGTATCGGACAATAGAAACACCAAGGGGGATGAAAGCATGGTTATGGACAAGGAAGAGATCCAGGCGATCCTGGAAAAAGCACTGGCTGAAGGAAGGAATGTATTATACGAAGGCAGGGTGGCCAGCTACATCCCGGAACTGGCCAAGGCCAACTCCGGAAATCTGGGAGTCTGCCTTATGCGCAAGGACGGCAGCACGTACTGTGCCGGGGACTATGATATCCCCTTTACCATGCAGAGCATCTCCAAGACATTTTCCCTGATCCTGGCTCTCCAGACCGCCGGGTATGACAAAGTGTTCAGCAAGATCGGCATGGAACCTACCGGTGACCGTTTCGACAGTATCCTCCAGCTGGAACTGAAAGACTGGCGTCCCTTCAACCCTATGATCAATGCGGGGGCCATCGTGACGGCCAGCTGCATCGAAACACCGGACCCTTACCAATCTTTCCTGGAGCTGGTCCGGACCTTGTGCGGGAATCCCCGGATCGGGCTCAATGAGTCAGTCTACCGCTCGGAGAAAAAGACAGGGACCCGGAACCGTTCCATCGCCTACCTGCTGAAAAGCGACAATGTGCTGGATGGAGAACCGGAAGAGGTCCTGGATGTGTATTTCCGGATGTGCTCCGTCATGGTGACGGCCCGGGATCTGGCCCATTACGGGATGGTCCTGTCCAACCACGGGGTGGATCCCCAGACCGGAAAACAGCTGGTGGATTCCACCATCGTCCGGATTGTCACTACCTTGATGATGCTCTGCGGTATGTATGATGAATCAGGAGAATATGCGGTGAAGATCGGTCTGCCCAGCAAAAGCGGTGTGGGTGGCGGCATCTGTGCCATCGCCCGGCATGGCATCGGCATCGGCACCTTTGGTCCCATGCTGAACAAAAAAGGGAACAGTGTGGGTGGGGAACGGATCCTCCGGGTCCTGTCCGAATCCCTGGGGCTCCATGTGTTCGATACGAAGGAATTTTAAGAGGGGGGACTGTTGCTCATGCAACAGTCCCCCCTCTTATTTTTACAGCGTCACGAAATCGGCGCTCTGAATTCCGTCCAGGCCGGCGATCATCTGCAGGGTCGCCTTTTCCACCGGGCTGTCCACGGTCATGATCATCATGGCATTGCCGGTCTTCGGCTTCCGGGCCACCTGCATGTTGGCAATGTTCACATGGGCAGCCCCCAAGAGAGTCCCCATCTGGCCGATCATCCCAGGCTTGTCGTCGTTCTTGGCCAGGATCATATAGCGTTCCGGCACCAAATCATAATGATATCCCTGGACTTCCGTGATATGGGGCGTTTCATCCGGTGCCACCATCCCGGCCGCCGTGAATTCCTTATTGCCGCTATAGAATTTCACCGCTACCCGGTTCAACCGGTTCTCCCCGTTCATTTTTCCTTCTACCACGGCTACTCCCCGGGTTTCCGCAGCCAGTTCCGCATTAACCATGTTGACCCGTTCCTTCAGGATGGGATCGAACAGGCCCTTCAGGATGCTCCGGGTGATCAGGGTCGTTTCCAGGTTGGCGGCCGGACCTTCGTAGACCACTTCTACTTTGTCCACGGGATCCTTTTCCATCTGGTAGTACAGCTTGCCCAGGCATTCACCCAGCTGCAGATACCCCAGCATCCCTTCCAGTTCCTGGGGATGGAGTGCGGGCAGGTTCACTGCATTGGGGACCATCTGTCCCTTCAGCACGTTCACCACTTCCTGGGCAATGGAAATCCCCACTTTATCCTGGGCTTCCGCCGTATCGGCTCCCAGATGGGGAGTCAGGACACACTGATCCAGACCGATCAGCGGGGAAATCGGTTTCGGTTCATCCACCAGCACATCCAACCCGATGCTGGCCACCTGGCCTTCTTTGATGGCGTCAGCCACAGCCTGTTCATTGTAAAGGCCACCCCGGGCGCAGTTCACCAGCCGTACACCCCGTTTGCATTTCTTCAGTTCTTCCTTCCCGATCATATTGATGGTTTCTTCGGTCTTAGGAGTATGGATGGTGATCACATCTGCTTTGGCCAGCAGTTCATCCAGGGTTTCGCATTTTTCTACGCCCAGCCGTTTGAACCGGGCATCAGGGATATAGGGATCATACGCAATGACCTTCATCTCAAAAGCCTGCATCCGTTTGGTCACCAGGGTGCCGATCCTGCCCAGTCCGATGATGCCCAGGGTCTTGTGGTACAGTTCCACGCCCTTCAGATTCTTCCGGTCCCACACCCGGCTTTCAATCATCTTCTGGGCCCGTACCGTATTCCGGCAGGAAGCCAGCATCAGACCGATGGTATGTTCCGCTGCAGAGATTACGTTGGCTTCCGGGGTATTCACCACGATGATTCCCCGTTTGGTGGCCCCATCGATATCGATGTTGTCCACCCCGTTGCCGGCACGGCCTACCACCTTCAGATTCTTGGCGGCCTTATAGAATTCTTCGTTGACTTTGGTGACGCTGCGTACAATGATGGCATCATAATCCCCTACGATTTTCAGCAGTTCTTCCCGGGGGATATCGAACTTTACATCCACTTCCAGATCCGGCTGGGCTTTCAGCATTTCTACGCCTTTGTCCGAAATCCGTTCCACCACGATGACTTTTTTCTTATCCATGTTTTTTCTCTCCTTGTTTTCCGCCGAAAGGCAAAATAAAAACTCCCGTGCCTGACCCCCTAAACGGGTATGTCAAGGACGGGAGAACCTCTCACGTGGTGCCACCTTATTTCGCTGCAGCGCAGCCTCATTTCCAGGATAACGGCTTGGCCGGATGGGTTGCTGCCCCCATCGTCTCAGGAGTGGATTCCACAGGACCTTCCGCTGCTTCCCACAACCAGCAGCTCTCTGTCTGAAAAGGCCTTATGTACTTGGTTCCTTCATGGACATTTTCTTCAGTATATCAATTTAGGCAGTTCAAGCACTTGCTTACGATTTTAGTCATTATCCCCACTGTTGTCAAGAGCTTTCGTAAATTTTTCTGCCCGGTCCAAATGTTTTTTCAGGATCCGCGTACGGTCTCCTACGGACTCCATGGCAGACTGGGCTTCTGCCAGCTTCTTTTCTGCCCGTTCCACGGCGGTCTCGAAAGCTCCCAAGTCCGTGTTGATCTGGGCCACCAGCCGCCAGATCTGGCTGGTCTGTTTCTGGACCACCAGGGTGCGGAAGCCCATCTGGAGGCTGTTCACCACTGCGGCCAGGGTAGTCGGTCCCACCAATGTCACCCGATATTTCCGCTGGATTTCACTAAGAAGGCCGGACCGGGACACAGCTTCTGCAAAAAGGCCCTCTAAGGGCAGATACAGCAGCCCGAAATCCGTGGAATAAGGGGGCGCGATGTATTTGTCCCGGATGTCCTTTGCCTCGCTTTTCAGCCGGATTTCCAGCTGTTTCAGGGCCAGTGTCTCAGCGTCTGCATCTCCCTCTTCCCGGGCCTGTACCAGCCGCTGGTAATCTTCCAGAGGGAATTTGGCATCAATGGGCAGCCACACTGGATTCTCTCCGGTCCGTCCTGGCAGGCGGATGGCAAATTCCACCCGTTCCTGGCTCCGGGGACGGATGGCCACATTGGTCCCGTACTGCTCCGGAGCCAGCATATCTCCCAGCAGGTTTCCCAGCTGCATCTCTCCCCAGATCCCCCGGTTCTTCACATTGGTCAGAACCTTTTTCAGATCCCCCACCCCCTGGGCCAGGGACTGCATGGATCCCAGCCCCCGGTTCACCATAGCCAGCCGGTCGCTGACCACACTCATGGACAGGGTCACCTTCTGATCCAGGCTGTCCCGGAGCCGGTCCGCCTCTTCCCGGGCCTGTTGGGCCCTGATTTCCTCCTGGGAACCCAAGGACCTCTGGAGCTGGATCAAGAGTACGATGAGCACAAGGAGGGCGCACAATACCGCCCCCAGCAAGATGGTTTCCATGACAGTTTCCGCCTTTCGTAAAAGTCTCCTACCATTATAACAAAAAAGAAGGTCAGCGAACAGGTGTTTTTACCTTTACCCTCTCTTTTTTCTGCGCTATAATTAAATTAATCACATAACTAATTATTTGCAAAGAGGGGAAGTCTCATGCACAGACGGAATTCGGAAGAAACCATGCAGCGGCTCAGGGATGCTGGAGCGGAACTGTTCGATAAAAAAGGATATCACAATGTCTCCATCAAAGAAATCGGCCGGCTGGCCGGTTGCAACAGCGCTTTGATTTCCTACCATTTCGGCAGCAAGCAGGCTCTGTACCAGGCTATCATCGACAGCCAGCTGGACGTCCTCCACCAGTTGGAGTCAAACATCGAAAAGGAAGAAAAAACTCCCCTCCAAAAGCTGAAACAGTATCTCCACGCCATCTTAGAAAGCCAGCTGGATCCCCGGCAGCATATGATCATCCTGTATCAGGAACTGCTGAACCCTTCCGGCCTCCTGGATGAGGATTCCTGGCATAAATTGATCCAGATGGGCGACTATGTCCAGAGGCTGCTGATCCAGGCGGTAGAGCAAAAGGAGCTTCAGGCTCCTGTCCAAGAAAACGATTATGCCTTCGTAACCTTCATCCTGACGGCCATCACAGAAATGCTGTTCTTGGTAAAAGACCGGCCCTTGTCCCTGAACCCAGAAGGGCACCCAGCAGAAGAACTGCTGGACCGGCTGATCGGATTCGTGCTGAGGCCGCTCAAGCCGTAAGAAAGGGGCTGTGAAGAAATGAAAAATCCATTTCTTCACAGCCCCTTTTTTCACGCTTCCATCAGATCCGTCATGCTGTGGAGACTGATGGCTATGGTCGATCCGTTGTGGAGCAGGGCCGTTGTGGCCGGAGGCAGGATACCCATCACCCCCAGGCCGATCAGGCCTGCATTGAAGGACACGACGAAATCGTAGTTGAAATTCACCCGCTTCATCAGCAGATTGCTGATCTGTTTCAGTACCACCAGCTGGCGCAGGTCGTGGGCGGAGACGGTGATATCCGCAATCTCCCGGGCGATGTCCGCCCCTTCGGCAATGGCCACCCCGGCATCCGCTTCGGACAGGGCCGGGGAATCGTTGATGCCGTCCCCCACCATGACTACCCGGTGGCCGCTGGCTTTGGCTTCTTTCACGAACCGTGCCTTGTCTTCCGGCAGCACCTCCGCATAGAACTTATCCACACCGATTTTCGCCGCCACGGCCGCGGCAGTCCGTTCGCTGTCCCCGGTCATCATCACCAGGTGCTTGAAGCCGGCTTTCCGCAGATCCTGGAGCACCGCCGGCGCTTCCGGCCGGAGCGGGTCCTGGATGCAGAGGATGGCCACCAGTTTGCCGTCCAGGGCCATATAGATATGGGAATATTCCTCCGGACGGCTTTCATAGAGGGCTTCTTCCCCTTCCGGGATCACGCACTTCTCGTCGTCGAAGATGAAGTGCCCGGACCCGATCACAATCCGTTTGCCTTCCACCATGGAGGCGATCCCGTGAGCCACGATGTATTCCACTTTGCTGTGCATTTCCTCGTGGATCAGCCCTTCTTCCGCTGCCTGGCGCACAATGGCGTTGGCCACTGAATGGGGGAAATGTTCCTCCAGACAGGCCGCGTAGCGCAGCACGGTGGCACGGTCATACCCACTGAAGCAAAGTACATCTGCCACTTTGGGTTTGGCCAGGGTCAGGGTACCGGTCTTGTCGAAGACAATGGTATCCGCCTGGGCCACCGCTTCCAGGAATTTGCCGCCTTTGACGGTGATCTTGTGGGTACTGCATTCGCGCATGGCCGACAGCACCGCCAGGGGCATGGACAGTTTCAGGGCACAGGAGAAGTCCACCATCAGGATGGACATGGCCCGGGTCAGGTTCCGGGTCAGCAGATAGATGAGCAGGGTCCCTCCCAGGCACCAGGGCACCAGGCTGTCCGCTAGATGGTTGGCCCGGCTTTCCAGGTTGGACTTGAATACTTCGGAATCCTGGATCATCTGCACGATCCGGTCGTACCGGTTGGAACCGGCGCCGCCTTTCACCCGGATGGTGATTTCCCCGTCTTCCACCACAGTCCCGGCGTAAACAGTAAGCCCCGGGGTCTTGTGCACCGGCAGGGATTCCCCGGTCATGGACGCCTGGTTCACCATGGCATCTCCCCGGGCCACTGCCCCATCCAGGGGGATGGTACTGCCCATCTTCACGCTGACCAGGTCCCCAGCCTGGATATCGGACAGGGACACTTCCACTTCCGTCCCATCCACCACTTTCCACACCGTATCGATGTGGAGGGACATATTGTCCGCCAGATCGTGGACAGATTTTTGGTAGGTCCATTCTTCCAGCAGTTCCCCGACCCGCAGCAGCAGCATTACGGAACCGGCGGTACTGATGTCCTTCTGGAGCATGGCCGCAGTAATGGCCGTGGCGTCCAGCACCGGCACATCCAGCCGGCCGTGGCGCAGGGATTGCAGACCCAGCCGGATAAAGCCCAGGGTATGGTACCAGCCCCGGACCATCCGGATAGGCAGTGGCAGGAACCACTTGCAGGCAAAGTGACGGGCCAGGAGAGTGAGCAGCCGGTTCCGGTACTGCCGGTTCAGCATCAGGGCTCCAGCCTTTTCTTTGGTGGCTTTCCGCAGGTCCGGATCGTTCATGTTCAGCCGGGCCAAGGCCTTCAGGATCCCTTCCCGGATCTTCCCCAGATCATCGGGCCGGTACAGCACGGCAATGCCCGCTGCTCCCGAATACAGCTTCACCTTCCGGATCCCGGGGACCCGTTCCAGGCCGCCCAGGATGGCCGCTCCCTGTTCCAGGCTGAAGGAACGGACACTCCGCCCTTCCTGAGCCAGGCAGCGGACCCGGAGCCGGCCGGCTGTTTCATGTTGGATTTGAAATTTCATGGCGTTTCCGCTCCTTTCTCAACGAAAAGAGCTTACTTCGCTTCGTCTTCAACTACGGCAGCCGCCGCTTCTTCCTTGGCTTTTTCTGCCGCTTCTGCTTCTTCCAGCTTCTGGTTTTCTTCCTTGGCCGCTGCTACGATATCGTCAGCCTGAGCCTGGAGGGAGGCAGAGCTTTCCGCAGCACATTTCTGCACCCGCAGAGCAGCAGCCGTGGTCTTCACCAAAGCCTTTTTCACCAGCTTGGATTTCACCACCCGTTCACCCAGAAGTCCCAGGACAGCGCCCCCAGCAACCAAACCCGTTTTAATCCAATCTTCTCTTTCCATGACACATGGCTCCCTTCTCGGCCCACAGAATCTGCGGGTCTCTGTGTATTTGTCCCGGATCATTTCGCACATTAGGAAGCTGTTTCACATGAGTACGGCAGAGCGCCCGATCTCCCGGAACGGCCTAATACCACGTCCCAGAAGCCGCATTCAAATCAGATCTCAGGTACCTTACTCCAGTATCAACCGGGATAATAGAATATTATAGCACAGATGTAGGGGATCGAGGAACAGGAGATTCCGTCACTTCCTCACCCTCAATTGTTCCACCAGGGCGTTCAGCCGGCCGTTCCTGACATCCAGCTGGGTGTCAGATCAAACTTTGTTGGAATAACAGCAAAATTTACCGTTTTTCATTTGAGCAGAAATAACTTATAGAAGTCATAATAACTATCTGGAAAGGTCTACCACAGAGATCCTGCGATACCCTTTAATCGGTTTCGGCTGCTTATGGGTTGTAAAGGATGTTGTGAAAGATGAGACGGCTATCACTGATATTCCTATAGGCATGACGGACATCTGCTTTAAAACGGATGCTTTCCCCTTCACAAAGGCGAAAGCTTTCATGTTCTATTTCCAGTTCCAACGCCCCAGAGAATACGGTGATAAACTCAATGGTCCCCCGCATATGCATCTCAGACTCCCACTGAGCCCCAGGATCTATATCCATGTAATAGACACTGAAACGCTGGGAGCCATCCCCAGGAAAAATAACATAGTTCCTGACCCCTGCATCACCTATGATGGGATCGATATCCGCTAATTTCACAACTTCATAAGGCAAGTGAGGCCGTGTCACAAGCGTGTTAAAGGGAACCATGAGACCATTGGCAATCTTCCAAAGCGTGGACAGCGACGGATTTCCTTTACCTCGTTCAATTTGAGCCAGCATAGATTTGCTAACGCCGCTGATTTTGGAAAGCTCCTCTAGGCTGATACTTTTTTCATTACGGATCCTGCGAATATTTTTGGATACGATCAAGTTGATAGTGTCCAATATAAAAAACCTCCTTGACAATATAATAACACGAAGCGTATTATTATATTAGCATTTGGCATGTCAATATATTGCTACTTGTTCTCTCATCAGGATATCCTATCTGCTGTTTTTTTTCAACCTCCATGCAGCTTCATCGTAAAAGATACCGAGAAAGGATGAGTCTATCGTGACTTTTGATGAATTGATCACTGCGGTTGATAATTTTGCCTGGGGACCTACGTTGGTCATATTTTCCCTGGGCTGCGGCCTTTTATTTTCTATTGCCTTAAAGTTTCCTCAGATACGACTCTTTAAGGAAATGGTCCGCTGTTCTTTCCGCAATAAAAAGGGAAAGGCCGGGCTGACCCCTTTTCAGGCGTTGTCTATCGCTATTGGGGGAAGGGTTGGAACAGGCAATATAACAGGGACTGCTAGTGCCATTATGTTTGGGGGGCCGGGTGCTGTTTTCTGGATGTGTGCGATGGCCATTGTCTGTTCCGCCTCTGCTTACATTGAATCAGCCTTAGCCCAGATATGGAAACGCCGTGTCAATGGTGAATATGCCGGTGGCCCTTCCTTTTACATGGAAAAAGGCCTTGGCTCTTCCTGGATGGCGGGATTCTATGGTTTTGTCAGTGTCGTTTTTTTGATCATCTTCGCAGGCGTGCAGACAAATGCATTCAGTTCCATCGTAACGACCAGTTATGATGTGTCCCCACTCACAGTCGCAATAGGATATACACTCCTCCTGGTCTTTGTGATATTTGGAGGTTCAAAGGTCATTGCCAGCGTTGCTGACAAAGTAGTACCTTTTATGTCCATTGCGTACGTAGGAGTTGCACTCCTACTTATTTTAATCAATCTTTCTCATGTGCCGTATGTACTTTCATTGATTGTATCATCTGCGTTCAGTACTCATGCAGTTTTTGGCGGAATGGTGGGAACATCTATATCATGGGGTGTCCGCAGAGGTGTGTTTTCGAACGAAGCAGGTCTTGGTACAGGAGCTTGGGTGGCAGGATGTGCCGACGTATCCCATCCCGCACGCGCGGGTTTATCTCAGGTCTTTTCTGTCTTTATTTCTCTCTGTATTTGCTTGGCCACTTCTCTCATGATCCTCGTGACGGAAAGTTATAGTGTCGTATCGGGTGATGGCAGTTATGTCGTGCAGCATATCCAGGGAGGCTACGATGTCTTCGTCACAGAGGCTATCAATTCAACCGTCCAAGGGTTCGGTTCCTTTTTCATAACAGCTGCCATGGGGCTCTTCACTTTTACGACCATCATGGCCTATTCCATGTATCTGTCTCGGATTTACTACTATTTTTTCAGTGATCGCTTAGATAAACCCATTGTAAAAGCCGTCAATATCGCTATCAATGCCGCTACTGTCGCACTTGGATTTGTCGGTCCATTGGTCCATTCCACATTAATATGGAATATGGCTTCAGCACTTTGCGGCCTGCTCTCTCTCGTAAACCTTGCCTGTCTTGCTTTTCTGTATAAACCAGGTGTCGCTACCCTTCGCGACTATGAGCGACAGCTTGCGAAAGGCATTGAACCGGTTTTTATTCCGGAAAGATGTGGCATCAAGGGTGCTGAGTATTGGAACCAAATTATAAAAGAAGATTATCCTGAAGAGTTATCTGCCTACCAGAAAGCTTTTGCAAAAAAATCATGAGGAGGAACCAAGTATGGGCAAATTGAATCTTGATGAATTGCATGACAGAAGAGGGACCGATTGTGTAAAGTGGGATTTCATGGATTTCGTCGATCCCCGTGTCCCTAAGGATGCCCAGCCATTATGGCTGTCCGATATGGAATTCCCGGTAGCCAAAGAAATCCAGGAGGCATTGATTAACCGGATCAAACAGGGCTTCTTAGGGCATTCCATGCCTGGCAGCCGCTATTTTGAATCCGTCCAGGGATGGTATAAGAGACGTTTTAACTGGGATATCGAAAGACGCTCTATATTCTACTCTCCTGGTACCCTACCTGCACTTGGATTTGCCATCCGGGCTTTCACAAAAGAAGGTGATGGCATAATCATTCAAGAACCCGTTTTCTATCCCTTCGCTGAATTGATTGAAGGAAATGGCCGCAAAGTTGTTAACAACCAGCTGATCAATGAAAATGAAAACTATAGTATGGATTTCGATGATCTGGCCGATAAAATCAAAGATCCTAGAAATACCATGATGATTCTTTGCTCACCACATAATCCCGTAGGCCGTGTATGGACAGAAGAAGAAATTAAAAATGTGGCTGACCTCTGCCAAAAGTACAATGTCCTTCTTTTCTCTGATGAATTGCACTGTGATGCAACGAGAAAGGATGTGACACATCATCCTACTATGACAGTTACCGATTACCCTAAGGTCATTACAGCTGTAGCTTTAGGGAAAACGTTCAATGTCGGAGGTGTCCCCATTTCCCAAATCATTATCCGGGATGAAGAACTGAGAAAGATTTGGTATCATGAAACACGGCTGAAACATTATATCAGTTTCGCACCGCCTCTTGATATGGTACTGACAGAAACTGCCTATAACAAATGTGACGGATGGGTCGATGAAGTCATGGAATACATCGAAGGAAATTTCGATTTTCTGGTCGAGTATCTCCAAAAACACTTGCCTCTGGCAAATTATAAGAAACCAGAAGGGACCTTCCTTGCTTGGATTCATTTGGGAGCATACGGCGACCCTGAGCGGCTCTTTGAATTGATGATAAAAAAGCACAAAGTCCTTATTGAAGATGGCCGTGTTTTTGGTCAAGGAGGCAGCGGGTATTTCAGGATGACGGTTGCCTGTCCGCGTTCCTTCCTAAAAGAAGGACTCGATAAAATCGTGGCCGCAGTCAATGATCTGCAAGCTGAAAACAACAAATAGCACACATGGCTATCTAAGGAAATGGAGGGAGTGTTGCACATCCAGTGCAACACTCCCTCCATTTCGTCTTCCTTACAGACCTTCTCCGACTTCAGCCGCAGCCTGTCGGCTGTCCTCTCTCCGGCAGTCAGCCGATACTTCGAAAGGGATCCGGTTCTCCCGGACCGTCCGTCGGGCAAAAATGGTGAATGCAGTGGTCATATTCATTCCCACATTGCTGCAGAATGATTCGAATTCTTTTTTCAGTTCCGCATCCATACGGATATTTACATTTACCGATGCCATATCCATCAACCCCTCTAGCTGTGATGTTTTGCATTATACAGCCATTGCAACGGAATGTCAACAAGAAGGTGTTGTCAATAGCAGCAACTCCTTGTTGGTTTCCGCCAGGCGCACGAGATGTGCCCAGATGCACGAAAGCGGAAATTTTCGAATGGGGCATAGTACTAAAAGGTACATGCCGCTTTCAAAAATCCCCGCTGACAAAGCAGATGGGCCCATATCGTGTGCCTGGGTTATCCGTTAGCAATCAGTAAGCCGCCACCGTCCCATCCGTCCTGGGCTCCGTCGCCCCTACCAGGGTCCCGTCGTCCCGGCGCCAGATGATCTGTCCCCGGCCGAAAGAGGTCCGGTCCTCCTTCACCACGATTTCGTGGCCTCGCTGCCGGAGCCCTTCGATGATCTCTGCTCCAGCCTGGGCTTCAATTTCCACCTTCTTCCCTTCGATCCACTGCCACCGGGGTGCATCCAGGGCAGCCTGGGGATTCATATGGAAATCCAGGGTATTCAGAAGTACCTGGAGATGGCCCTGGGGCTGCATGAAGCCGCCCATGACCCCAAAAGGCCCTACGGCTTTCCCATCTTTCGTCAGGAAGCCAGGGATGATGGTGTGGTAGGGTTTCTTGCCGGGAGCCAGGCAGTTGTCCATGGCAGGATCCAGGCTGAAATTATTCCCCCGGTCATTAAGGGCGATCCCTGTACCAGGGATCACGATACCGGAGCCGAAGCCTCGGAAATTGCTCTGGATGAAGGAAATCATATTTCCCTCCCCGTCGGCCGCACACAGGTATACAGTGCCGCCACTGAAGGGCTTGCCCCAATGGGGTGTCAGTGCCTGTTCCCCGATCAGGCTCCGGCGCTGGTCCGCATAGGCCGGACTCAGCATATCTTCCACCCGGGTATGCATGAACCGGGGATCGGCTACATAGTGCTGGGCATCAGAAAAGGCCAGTTTCATGGCTTCGATCTGTTTGTGCCAGCTGTCTACGGTTTCCCGCCGGTCCAGCTGGAATCCCTGCATGATGTTCAGGGCCATCAGCGCTGTGATCCCGTGGCCGTTGGGGGGGATCTCCCAGACATCATAGCCCCGGTAGTCCACATGGAGCGGAGTTACCCACTCTGCCCGATAAGCCGCCAGATCTTCCTTCCGGAGGCAGCCCCCGGTTTCCCGGCTGAAACGGTCTATCCGGTCCGCCAGTTCTCCCCGGTAGAACGCCTCCCCCTCGGTTTGGGCAAGGATCTCCAAGGTCCGGGCGTGATCCGGCAGAGTGACCGTCTCTCCCACTTCCGGAGCCCGGCCTTCGGGGAAGAAGGTAGCGAACAGTCCGGCAAAAGCCGGATCTTCTTTATACGGGGCAAAAGTCCCTTCCGCCGCCTTCCACAATTTCCGGATGGTAGGCGAAACAGGGAAACCTTCCCGGGCGTATTCCAGGGCCGGTGCAAACAGTTTGGCAAAAGGCAGCCGGCCGAACCGGCGATGGAGCTCTGCCCAGGCCGCCACCGCACCAGGTACCGTCACCGGCAGCCAGCCCCGCTGAGGCATCTCCTGGCAGCCAGCTGCCAGGACTTTTTCCCGGGTCAACAGGCCAGGAGCCGGACCGCTGCCGTTCAGGCCATACAATTTTCCGCCGGTCCAGACCAGGGCAAAGGCATCGCTGCCCAGCCCATTGCTGGTCGGTTCCACCACAGTCAGGCAGATGGCCGCCGCCAGGGCTGCATCCACCGCATTCCCTCCCTGGAGCAGCATCCGGAGCCCGGCCTGGGCCGCCAGCGGCTGTCCGGTGCACACCATGCCCTTCCGGGCGAAGATGGTCCGCCGCCGGGAAGCATACGGATAAACAGACGCATCAAATTCCATTTTTGCACCTCCTATGGATCAGTAAGCCCCTACCAAAAAGCCGAAATATAAAGGCAGTTCCAGGATTTTTCCCTTCCGGGCCACATTATCCATCCCCAGCTGGATGGCCTGTTCTACCTGGTACTTTTCCGGCTGCTGGAGGAGGGTCTTCAGGCTCTTGGTATTCCCGGTGGAAGGGGTCGCTTTGACCAACGTGCTTTTTCCTTCGTGGAGGATGACGAAATCCACTTCCAGCCCAGAATTTTTGTGATAGTAGTACAGCTTCCGGCCGCTCTTGCTCAGAAGATCCGCCGCCAGGCTCTCATAGACAGCTCCCTGACAGCCGGACAGATCTCCCTGGAGGAGCTTCTGCCGGTTTTCCCCGGTGAGCATGGCCGCATACAGCCCCACATCTTTCATATAGACTTTAAAAATGGTGGGGACCGCATGGCGTTCCAGGGGCAGCCCCGGCTCCGTCAGGTTATAGCTCCGAGTGACGATGCCAGCTTCTTCCAGCCACAGCAGCGCCCCTTCGAACTGGGAAGCCTTGGACCCTTTCTTCAGCTGGGCATACTGGTATTTTTTATTTTCCTTGTCCAACTGGAGCGGGACAGCCTCCAGCACCGTCTTCAGTTTGGCCCGGGCCCTTTTGTTCACCTGGACGAACAGGTTCTCTTCATAATCCTGGAGGATCTTCTGCTGCATCTCCAGGACTTTCTTCAAGTCATGGTTCCGGACGTATTCTTCCACCACAGCCGGCATCCCTCCTACCAGGGCATACTGGCGCAGCAGCTCATTGAGCCGCAGGTGCAGGGCTTCCGGCACCGGGGTTTCCCGATCCAGGCTCTGGTGGAGCATATCCAGGACCGGGGACGTGATCCCGTTGGCCCAAAGGAACTCCTCGAAATCCAGAGGGACCATATTTACAACGGTTTCGCAGCCCACGGCAATGGGAGCCCCTTCCTTACCGTAGCCTTTGACTCCCAGCAGGGATCCGGCCGCGATCACATCATACCGTCCGTCCATTTTGAAGGCCTTCAGAGCGGTCCTGGCTTCTGGGCATTCCTGGATCTCATCCAGGACCAATACCGTCCGGTAGGGTTCGAATACGGCTTCCGGCCCGGCTAGCGCCGTGATCAGCATCACCAGATAGTTCACATCCAGGGAATCTTTGAAGATAGCGGCGTAATCTGGTTTTTCCTGGAAATTCAGGTAAACCACATGGTCATATTCCTTCCTGGCAAAATCCAGGATGGAGGTGGTCTTTCCGCAATGGCGGCACCCCTTGACCACCAGGGGATTGTGTTTCGGGACCTGTTTCCAGGTCTGCAGGAACTTTTCAATCTTGCGCTGAAGCATAGGACTCCTCTTTCTTTTCCAATGGGATACGGTTCGTGATTATACTGAGCTCCTTACACTTTACAGGAAATGGAGCCATTTTTCAAGGAAGTTTTATGCTTTTTTCCCGTTTTATTTTTCACAAGCAGACTGAAATACTTTTTCTACCAGTTTCAAGGTCACCTGGCAGGATTTTTCCAAAGATGGCAGGGGCAGGAATTCGTACCGGGAATGGAAATTCAGGGCCCCTGTAAAGTAATTGGGGGTGAAGATGCCCTGGGTGGACAAATAAGAGCCGTCTGTTCCTCCCCGCATAGCAAGGGTCTTGGGAGAGATGCCCAGTTCTTCCAGGGCTTCGTAGAGGAAATCTACGGCTTCCCGATTATCCGGAGTCATAGCATCGGCGATGTTGCCGTAGATGTCTTCCAGGGTGCAGCGGATCCGAGCCCGGGGTTCCTGGGCTTTCAGCCGTTCCACATTGGCCAGGATGGTCTGTTTCCGGGCTTCGTACCGGGTTTTGTCGTGGTCCCGGATGGCCATCTGTACCGTGGCCTGGGACGCATTGGACTGGATGCTCTTGATCCAGATATACCCTGCCTTCCCTTCGGTACATTCCGGGGTTTCCTTCCGGTCGAAGAAATTGGCGAAATCCACGGCTAGCAGGGTGGGATTCACCAGGTTTCCCTTGGCGTTCATGGGATGGGCGCTGATGCCCTGGATCTCCACGGTGGCAGACCCGGCATTGAAAGTTTCATACACCACTTCTCCCAGAGCGCAGCAGTCGATGGTATAGGCGAAATCTACCGGGAATCGGCTGCAGTCCAAGGCTTTAGAACCCTTCAGTCCCACTTCCTCGTCCGGGACGAAAGCCACATAGATAGCTCCATGGTGGATCTCCGGATGGTCCGTCAGGTATTGGAGCAGGGTCATCACATTGGCGATGGCCGCTTTGTTATCGGCACCCAGGACGCTGGTCCCGTCCGTGAACACAATATCCTGCCCCACATAGGGAACCAGTTCCGGATGGTCAGCAGCCTTCATGATGAGCCCTTTAGCGGCGTTGAGGACCACGTCGCCGCCAGGATAGTTCCGGACCACCTGGGGATGGACTTCCGAGCTCAGGTCCACGTCCACTGTATCCAGATGGCAGCAGAAGCCGATCTTGGGCACGGACCCGATAAAACCGGCGGGCAGGTTGGCAGGCAGATATCCGGTGAGGACACAGTGCTCACTGAGATGGAGATCTTCCAGATCCAGGATCTCCAATTCCGCTTCCAGCTGCCGGGCCATATGCCATTGCTCTGGAGTACTGGGGACCTGGGCTGCTCCCGCCCGGCTCTGGGAGGGAATATTCACATAGCGCAGGAAACGGTCGAGCAGTTGGTCGGTGAGTTGGGACATGGGCAATTCCTCCTTGCAGGGTTATTTTGGGGATATTATACCATAAGAAGTCAGGGGGGTAGGTAGGTAGGTGGGTGGGTGGGTGGTTAAATCCGTAGGGGCGGACCAAGGGTTGCACGGCAATCCCGCCAGGTCCGCCCGCAAAGGGTTCATCGTTCATCGTGGGTCGTTTGTCGTTAAGGAGGAAAACCCCACGGGTTTTTCTGGAATGGAAACGCAGCTGACACCGCTAACCCACCACCAGCCTGACGGCCGGTCCCCCGCCCTTGAAAAGGGCGGATAGAAAAAGAAGCCAGGCGCACGAGATGGGTCCAGATGCGCGAAAGCGGGAATTTTTGAATGCGTCATAGTACATGGTAGTACATGTCGCTTTCAAAAATTCCCGCTGACAAAGCAGATAGGCCCATATCGTGCGCCTGGGTTATGCGTCAGCCTTTACTAAAGCAAGTCCGATTCTCCCCCTCTTCTCCTCCACACTGATGACCTTGACCTGGACCGTCTCTCCGGCGCTGACCACATCCAGGGGATGTTTGACCCGTTTTTCGCTCATGTGGGAAATGTGGATGAGGCCGGCGGTTTTGATGCCTATATCCACGAAGGCCCCGAAATCAGTGACGTTTCGGATGGTGCCCCGGAGGATGCTCCCTACTTTGATGTCGGACAGCTTCACGATGTTCTGCCGGGTAAGGGGGACCGGAAGGTCGGCTCGAGGATCCCGTCCGGGAGCCACCAGGGCAGCTAGGATATCATGGACGGTAGGTTCCCCGGCCTCCAGTTCCCGGGCCAGCCGGGCTTCGTCCACCTGTTTCCGCCGATCTGCCAGCCGGGCCAGCTTTTCTTTGTCCTGCAGGTCTTCCAGGGTAAATCCCAGCTTTTCCAGGATCTGATGGGCCAGTCCATAGGATTCTGGATGGACGGGGGTATCATCCAAGGGAGATTTGCCTCCGTGGATCCGCAGGAAGCCAGCACACTGGGTAAAGGCAGCCGGACCCAGCCGGGGCACCTTCAGCAGCTGCCGCCGCCCGGTGAACCGGCCATGGGCATTCCGGTACGCTACGATATTCCCGGCGGTAGCCGAAGTGATCCCGGCCACATGGCGGAGCAGGGCGGGAGAAGCGGTATTCAGGTCCACCCCAACATGGTTCACCACCCGTTCCACCACTCCATCCAGGGTGCCAGCCAGGGCTTTCTGGTCCACATCGTGCTGGTACTGTCCCACCCCGATGGCCTGGGGATCGATCTTCACCAGTTCTGCCAAAGGATCCTGGACCCGCCGGGCCATGGATACGGCACCCCGGATGGTCACATCGTATTCCGGCAGCTCCTCCTGGGCCAGTTTGGAGGCGGAATAGACGGAGGCGCCGGCTTCGTTTGTAATCAGATAATGGACATCCTTCAGCTGATTCTCTTGGATCAGCTGAGCGGCAAACTGCTCCGTTTCATAGGAAGCTGTGCCATTGCCAATAGACAGCAGGGTCACATGATACTTTTTGATCATAGAAAGGAGCAGGGTTTTGGCCTTTTTCTTCTGACCTTCGCTCTGGGTCACCTGGATCACTCCATGGTCCAGTACCTGGCCGGTAGGATCCACCACTGCCACTTTGCACCCGGTCCGATAGCCTGGATCAAGGCCCATTACCGTATGGCCTCCCAGCGGAGCCTGGAGCAGCAGCTGTCCCAGATTGGCACCAAACACTTTGATAGCCTGGGCTTCCGCCTGTTCTGTCAGTTGGTTCCGGATTTCCCGTTCCAAAGCCGGGAACAACAGTCGCTTCCAGCTGTCCGCCAGGGCTTCCTTCAGCTGCTCCCGGTAGATGCAGGGCCGGCGGAGGACCCGCCATTCCATCTTCCGGAGCGCGTTCTGTTCATCCCATACCAGATGGACTTTCAAACAGCCCTTCTTTTCTCCTCGGTTGATAGCCAGTACCCGGTGGGAAGGCAAGGTCCGGACCGGTTCCCGGTAATCGGCGTACATCAGGAAGGTTTGGGCTTCTTCCGCCTCTTCCACCAGTTCGGTCTGGAGGAAGCCGTGGTTCCAGAGTTGTTCCCGGAGCGTCTGACGCAAGGTGGGATCTTCCGCTGCCATTTCCGCCACGATGTCCCTGGCTCCGGCCAGGGCGTCTTCCGCCGTTTCCACGCCCTTTTCCGGATCAACATAAGCCCGGGCAGCGGTCAGGGCATCCCCCTTCAGGTCCCGTTGGATCAGGAACGCAGTAGCCAAGGGTTCCAAGCCTTTTTCTCTGGCTTGTTGGGCACAGGTACGCCGTTTTTGCTTATAAGGCAGGTAATAATCTTCCAGTTCAGTCAATTTCTGGGCGTTTTCGATGACCTGGCGCAGTTCCGGCGTGAGTTTTCCCTGTTCGTCGATCTTGGCCAGGATCTCTTCTTGGCGCTTTACCAGGTTCCGGAGAGTCCCCAGCCGTTCCTCGATGGTCCGGATCTGTTCATCCAGCAGGGACCCTGTGGCTTCTTTCCGGTAACGGGCGATGAAGGGAACCGTATTCCCTCCATCCAGTAATTCTACAGTCCTTTCCACCTGCCAGGGCTGGACGGAAAGTTCCCGGGCAATGGCCGGGGCGATGTCAGTTTGTTTCATTTTATTGTCCTTTCGTGAAAAGGTGTGCCCAGATACGCGAAGACGGAGATTTTGGTTCGTTGTATAACCTCCGACTTCTTCCCTGCGCACAAGAAGGCCCCAGATGCACGAAAGCGGAGATTTTGGAGTTGGGCATAGTACATAGTGGTACATGCCCGGCTCCAAAATCTTCGCTGACAAAGCAGATGAGGTCTTATTGTGTGCAGGGGTTATGCGTTAGCTAAATATGCTTTACCCATATCGGATATGTACTAAGAATGACCACCACCAGCAATGTAGCATAATCCCCCAGGTGCAGTTTCATGGGCCGGCGGTTCTTGTAGGTATTGGGCCCGAAACCCTTCAGTTCCATGGAAAGGGCCAGGGTGTCCGATTTGGCCACCGCCCGCATCACCAGGGGCTTCACCACGGCTAGATAGGCGTAGAGCCGTTTGAAGGCATTCCCCCGGTTGGAATAGCCCCGGCAAGACTGGGCATCCAGGGTAATGGCGGAATCCGACAGGAAATCCGGCACGAACCGCAGAGCCGTGGTGAGCATGAAGGCATATTCATAGGGCATATGGAATTTCTCCACCAGAGCCTGGGCAATGTCCTGGATCCGGGTGGAAGCCAGGAGGCACAGGAAAGCGGTGGTCATGACGAACATCCGCAGGCCCCCGGTGAGGGCCACATAGAGGGGAGAGCCGAACAGCAGCTGGAGCACCACCATCATCCCGGTGAACACTGTCAGGGTCCCGATGGCCGCCATGGTCATCCGGTCCCGCTTGATATACAGCAGGATCACCAGTTCCAGCGCCAGCAGGGTAGCCACCGCCGGGATGGGCAGCAGGAACACCCAGGCCGTCACCGCCAGCACCAGGATCAGTTTGGTAAAAGCTGTAATCTTCATGCTTCGGCACCTTCTTTCGGCTGGATCTTGCTGCACAGGTCTTCCGGACTGTCCGCAGCCACTCCGAACAGAGCCCCCAAACGGGCCAGGACCGGCTGCTTCAATCCCCATTCTTCCACAGGCCGCTTCCCATCGAACAGTTCCGCCGTCTTCCCGTCATAGACCAGCTGGCCGTTATGGAGTACCAGGGCATGGTCCGTATATTTCCGGGCGATTTCCATATCGTGGGTGATCAGGATCAAGGTCATATGTTTTTCTTTCTGGAGCCGGGACAGGTACTCCATCATGTGCTGTTTTTCCTGTTCATCCTGGCCGTTGGTGATTTCATCCAAAATCAGGGTCCGGGGCTGGAGAGCCAGAGCCACAGCCACCCCCAACCGCCGTTTCTGCCCGAAGGACAGTCCCCGGGGATACTGGTCCAGATAGGGAGTCAGCCCCATGGCTTCCACAGCCTCCCGGACCTGCCGGTCCAAGGTCTCCTTGGGCATCTTCCGATTCTGGAGCCCGTAAGCCACTTCATCATAGACCGTATCCCCCAGCAGCTGCAGATCCGGATTCTGGAACACATATCCTACCTTGTCCGCCAGATCGGCCGGTTCACAATCTACGATATCCACTCCATCCACCAGCACCTGGCCGCTCCGGGGATGGTCCAACGCCATGAACAGCCGGCTCAGGGTGGTCTTGCCGCTGCCGTTATGGCCCAGCAGGGCTGCCGCTTCCCCGTCTTCCACCCGGCAGCTGATATCCTGCAGCACAGGGACACCTCTCCGATAGGCAAAGTTCACTGCTTTTGCTTCAATCATGCCTTACCGCCTCCCTGAAATTTCTGGAGCAATTCTTTTTCTGCTTCTTCTTCCGTTCTCCAGTTCCCCAATGGCATCTGATATTTTGCTTCCATTCCTAGTTTCACCAGCCACAGTTCCGGCAGATTTTCCCGCAGGTCTTCCTGGGCAAAGGCAGCCCGGGCCGCTTCTTCAAAGTGTCCCTGGACTCTTGCCTCTCCGCCGCTGATCAGCACCAGATCCGTCATATAGGGCAGCAGGTAGTTCAGGTCATGTTCTACTACCACCACCGTCATCCCGTGCTGCTGGTAGATTTTGTACAGGAGCCCATACAGGGACCGGGCTCCATCCGGATCCAGGGCAGAAATCGGTTCGTCCAAGATCAGGACTTCCGGCCGGCAGGCCAGTACAGAAGCCAGCAGCAGCCGTTGGCGCTGGCCTCCGGACAACTCGTCCAGCTGATAGTTTTCCCGGCCAGGAAGCCCTACATCTTCCAATGCCTGGCTCACCCGGGCATCCACTTCTTCCGGAGAGAAGCCGTGGTTCAAGAGGCCGAAAGCGATTTCTTCTCCAGCCGTCAGGGAAACCATCTGGCTTTCGTAGTCATCCAGCATGATCCCCACCCGCATGGCGATCTCTGAGATCTTCCGGCCCCGGATGTCTTCTCCCAGGACTTCTACAGAACCGTGGTACCGGCCGCCATAATAATGGGGGACGATCCCCGTCATGGCTTTACACAGAGTGGTCTTGCCCGCACCGCTGGGACCAGCAATGGCCGTGAAGCTGCCCTTCTGGATATCTAGGTTGATGTCCTTCAGGACCAGATCACTGTTCAAGTAAGCAAAATAAAAATCGGAAATCCGGATAGCGCTGTCACTCATGGCGTTTTCCCTCCGTAGCAAAGAAAATCTTCCGTACCGGGCCATAGAGCACTTGGGTCACCACACCGTTCAGGACGCCCACGGTGAGCACCACCGGCAGCATGGCATGGGTCCACACGGTAAGAGGTAAGCCCAGCACCAGCTTCAGGATATAGGTGAACACGCTGCCGCTTACCGAAGTGGCCAGAAAACCTATGATGAACGGTTTGACCTTCAGTCCGTCCAAATGGGCCAAAGCAAACGTCTTCACCAGGAGACAGGCCGTCAGGGCACCGCTCAGTTCACTGGCGATGTTCCCCAGGGGAAAGGCAGATTTGGAAGAGGGGATCAAGGTCAGTCCAGCCACGAACCCGATGCCCAGCGCCCGGGTAGGGCCTGGTTTGGTCAGGCTGATGGTGATGGAATACATGGCGATGGTCCAGTTGGGGGTTACCCCGCCCACATTGGGGCTGATGGTGTGGAGGATGACACCGATGGCCAGCAGCAGCGCCGTCATAGCTACCCAGCGATGGGTGTCCCGTGCTGCTTCCACCGTGATCAGATCCGGAATCGGTTTATCCATGATACGATGCTCCTTTGCTGCAATGGATTATAGAATATAGTTTATGGGGCCGCCGGGTGGATGTCAAGAAAAAAGAGAAACTGCTGCCTACGCAACAGTCCCTCTTTTTCTTTCAGCGGAGATTCGCTTCCGATTCCCGTCCTTCGGGCCGAAAAATCTGACAGCAGACTTCCAATAATTTTTTCTTTTGGGTTTCCAGTTCTACCAAAAGCATTTCGATCCGCTCCGACGGCACCTGGAAAACTTCCAAAGCCTGTGTCAGGATCAGCCTCTTCAGCTGTTCCCGGGGAAACAGGTATTTAAAGTCATGGGCCATGATATACCCGCCCAGGGAAGCCCGGACCACCAGCACTCGTTCATAGCACTCCTGAGCAGTAAACTGCTGGGCAAAGGTCAGGTGGGCATAGGAAGCATGCCGGTCCACCAGCAGTTCGAACAGCCGGGATGTGGTATACAGGGTCCGGAAAAGGCTGCAAAGCAAAGCACTTTTATCCACGGCTTCCAAGGCTATGGCCAAGGGCACGATGTACTGGTACAGGGCCAGCATCTCTT
Source organism: Acidaminococcus nyctereutis (assembly GCF_052216985.1). Lineage (NCBI taxonomy): Bacteria > Bacillati > Bacillota > Negativicutes > Acidaminococcales > Acidaminococcaceae > Acidaminococcus > Acidaminococcus nyctereutis. Next base: position 6,370 of record NZ_JBQOUY010000014.1, on the reverse strand, counting down.
TGGGGTCCTCTTTCAGCAGGATGGCCGAAGGCGCCAGTTCCGCTTCCATCACTTCCTGGGCCCTGGCCAGCAGCATCTCCGATATATCCGCCAGCAATTCGTCCTTGGTTTTATACCAGCGATGGATTTCCCCTTCCCCCACACCGGATTCAGCACTGATCCGGCGAAGAGTCATCCGCTGGTAGCCGGTTTCCTGCATCAGCCATGCTGCCGTTTTCAGGACTTTGTCCCGGCGGTTCCGATCCTGTGGAGTGACGTCTGCCAACGATTGTCTTCTGTTTCTGCCCATAACCCTTGTGACTCCATTCTTCCTAGTAATGAATTGTACTCCATCGATAAAATAGTTCTCTAAGAACACACTATAACACGTGTCAAAACCTCTATCAATTTTTAGAGGAAGAATTCACTTTTTTCATTCTTTTGCCACATTGCTAGATTGACTTCTCCGTAACATGCTTGGGCAGCGGCCGACCAGAAAAGCAAAAGGACTGCCGCTTTTGGCGACAGCCCTTTTGTCTCTGGGAAGTCCCGACTCCCTTTCGGGTCCTTCCTCCCTCGTTATCCTTCGATAGCGATGTATTTCTTGTTTTCTACCTTCTGGGGTTCCTTCTTAGGAATGCTCAGTTCCAGGATCCCATTCTCGTACTTGGCCGTCACATCAGCCTCGGTGACCCCTTCACCCACATAGAAGCTCCGGGCGCACTGGCCAAAGGTCCGTTCACGGCGGATGTACTGACCCTTCTTGTCTTTTTCATCCTTGTCCACACCCTTGCTGGCACTGATGGTCAGATAACCATTTTCCAGCTGTGCATGGATTTCATCCTTCTTGAAGCCCGGCAGATCGATATCCAGTTCGTAGTGGTCGCCCACGTCCCGCACATCGGTCTTCATCATATTTCTGGCATGTTTCCCGTACAGAGGGTTCCGTGCGGTGAACACATCATCAAAGTCATTCATGAGATCATCGAACACATTGTCATTGAAAACGCTAGACAGTAACATAAGCCATTCCTCCATTCAATCTTGGCCTTGAAGGTCAGCTTTTGGAACTACCGAAAGGCTGGATTCCTGTGGCTCCCCAAGGAGCCCATTCTACGTTTCAGGTTCTCTTGGGAACCCTTCTCTGTGGTCTTTCCTTCGTTCTGGTATTATAATAGCACATGTTGTTAGCACTGTCAAGTGTTGAGTGCTAAAAAGTCAAATTTTCTTTGACTTTTACATCTTCACCCTTGCCGGAGAAGCAATCAGGAACAGATTATGGTTTCCCCCTTCTTTTTCCGGGAACTGTCCGTACATATCAAAGGTGGAGAAGAACCGGGCCGCCGGATAGATACCGTAGCCGTCCTGGTTGTGGTCCGTGGTATCATAGGGATCTGCCACGATCAGTACATCATCCTGGATATCCGCAGTCCCCATATCGTCATAACCGATGATCACCTGCCAGTGGCCACCCCAATCGATCCAGCCTGCCAGGATGGGCTTCCCTGCCTTCAGGGTGGCTTTGATGTCTTCCGGGCCAAAGGTCTTCCCGGCCTTGGCGTAGTCTTCCGTAGTGACCAGATCGAAGCCCCCCACCTTTTGGAAGATGTCTTTCATCTGTTCCAAGGTCGTACCGGGATAGCCCTCTGGGAAGCCAGGGACGGTCACATCTTTCAGGGGATGGCGCAGATTCGCCAGTTTCTGCTCCGTCCAGTCCTTCTGCCGGTCGTACCAGCGGAGGACCATCAGGGCAGCAGCCGGTCCGCAGGACCATTCGCTGGACTGCTGGATCGTCTTGAAAGCCGGCAACAGAGTCAGGGACCCTTTGGAATGCATATGATAGAAATCCGGATGGGCATAATAAATGGATTTCTTATGATCCAGCTTCCGTTCGATAGACGCAGCCCCCTGATCCTGGGTGATTTTGGCCGGTTCCTGGAATTTCATGTCATCGCTGAAATTCCGGTGGGAAGCCGCCAGCACCGGCAAAAAGGATCCAGTGGCCAGCAGGCCGGCCAGTACAGCAGAAGTCAACTTTTTCATGATTTTCATGGTGATTCACCTCAGCGTTCAAATAAATAGAGATACTCTATTTTTTATTATACGAAATTCCACAAAAAAAGCCTATCTTCTTTCTCTGGATCGGTGTATAATATTAATGTAACATATTTTATTACAGGAGCGTGATTTCTATGGAAAATCATGAAGCTTTGGTTGCAGAAGTCAAAAATCTGGCAGCAGCCCCCAGCGTCTATAGCGGGCTGAAGGAATTAGCAGAAAAATGGCTGGCTGCAGATGGTACAGCAGCCCAGGCCAACCTGACAGCCCTCCTCCGGGCAGCCCTGAAAGAAGATGTGTGCACCATTGATGAAGTGCTGCCCTTCTTTGCTTCCGAGGAAGCCAAAAAGGCCTTTGGAGAAGAAGCCGCCGCTCAGATGCTGGCCCAGGGCCAGAAAGTCAAGGCGGAAGGGGGCAAATATTGCTTCTGCCCGGCCTGCACCGCCGGTGCCAAGATTTTGGAGATGTTGGGAGAATAAAAAAACGGGGGTGTTGCACGTTACGTGCAACACCCCCGGTCTCATAAGCCGCATAGCGGCTCGGTCTCGGGTCTCGAGTCTCGAGCCGAATGAGAAATTTGCAAGCAAATTTTTTGAATGTACAAACCCTAATCTGCTAACGATAAGATATTCGTTTCTATATCCAGCACGATACTGATTCTACACCTTCAAAAGAACCTGGCCATGGGGACAGGTTCTATCCAACGGCTCGAGACTCACGACTCGAGACCCGAGACCTCAAAAATGGGGCTGTTGCGCATGCAACAACCCCATTTTTTACACCATCTTCTCCGGATGGAACACCTTGTCGAATTCTTTTTCTTCCATGAATCCCAGCTTCAGCACCGCTTCTTTCAGGGAAATATTGTCCTTGAAAGCCAGTTTAGCCACTTGGGCACATTTATCGTAGCCGATATAGGGACTCAGAGCCGTCACCAGCATCAGGGAATGGTGCAGGTTATGGGCCATCTTTTCCTTGTTGGCTTTGATCCCCACCACGCAGTTTTTCCGGAAGGATTCCATCACATCGCCCAGGAGCCGGACGGACTGGAGGAAATTATAGATGGTCACCGGCAGGAACACATTCAGCTGGAAATTCCCTTGGGAAGCCGCAAAGCCAATGGCTGCATCGTTTCCCATGACCTGGACCGCCACCATGGTCACCGCCTCGCACTGGGTTGGGTTCACTTTCCCAGGCATGATGGAGGACCCTGGTTCGTTGGCAGGGATGGTGATTTCCCCCAAGCCATCCCGAGGACCGGAGGCCAGCCACCGCACATCATTGGCCATCTTCATCAGGTTGGCCGCCAGGGCTTTTAAAGCGCCGTGGGCAAAGACCATGTCATCTAAGCTGGTAAGGGCATGGAACTTGTTGGGGGCTGTCACAAAAGGAAAGCCGGTATTCTTGGCAATGAAAGCGGCTGCTTTTTTGTCAAAGCCCTTGGGAGCGTTCAGGCCGGTCCCTACAGCCGTGCCGCCCAGCGCCAGTTCCAGGAGGCCTTTTTCTGCCGCCTTGATCTCCTGCCGATTCCGTTCCAGCATGGTCCGCCAGCCGGAAATTTCCTGAGAAAAGGCCACGGGCACCGCATCCTGGAGATGGGTCCGTCCGGTGGTCACAATCCCCTTATTGGCTTTTTCCAGCTTCTTGAAAGCCGCTACCAGCTCATCCAGGGAAGGCAGCAGGTGCTTTTCCAGTTCCCAGACTGCAGCGATGTGCATGGCCGTAGGAAAGGTATCGTTGGAACTCTGGGACATATTCACATGGTCGTTGGGGTGGAGCAGGGCTTCCCCGGCCATTTCATTTCCCCTGTGGGCGATCACTTCGTTGACATTCATATTGCTCTGGGTCCCGCTTCCCGTCTGCCATACCGCCAGGGGGAAGTTTCCATCCAGCTTCCCCTTGAGGATTTCATCGCAGACTTTGCCGATGGTCTGGCAGCGCTTCTTATCCAGCTTCTCCATCGCCTCATTGGCCTGGGCAGCACTTTTTTTCAGATACGCAAAAGCCCGGATCACTTCCATGGGCATCTTTTCCGTACCAATCTTGAAATTTTCGAAGCTCCGCTCCGACTGGGCGCCCCAATATTTATCTGCTGGGACTTTGATTTCTCCCATAGAATCCCGTTCCACACGCCATTCCTCTTTTTTCGCCATGCTATCCCCTCACTTTTCTCATGATACCTGCATTATTCCATAGCCATATCTGTTTGTCAAACGAATCTGACCTGCAAAAGAAAAAGACCTGTCCATACGGGACAGGCCTTGCAATATCCAAATGGTGATCCACCCGGGACTCGAACCCGGGACACCCTGATTAAAAGTCAGGTGCTCTACCAACTGAGCTAGTGAATCATTGCATTGCAGCTTAATTATTATAGCGTGGCTCAGTCGATTTTGTCAACTGTTTTTTCCAGATTTTGCATATAAAGATCCATTTCATCGGCTATTTTTTTGGAATACTCTACCGCATGGACCACCGTTTTAGCACCGGTGACCACATCTCCGGACGCAAAGACCCCGGGCAGGGTAGTTTCCCCGTCTTCTGTAGTCTTCAGATTCCCCCGGTCGTTCAGTTCCAGGCCCTGGTTGTGTTCCACCAGACGGCGCTTAGGCACCTGGGAAACCGCGATCACTACGCTGTCCACGGGTACCAGCCGGGCGGTATCTTCCAGCACGATTACATGGCCGTCTTCCACTTTGGTATCTGCTACCATGGGACCTTCGTCTTTGATAGCCACGGCGGTCTTGTTGAATTCATACTTTACGCCGTCCAGGAGAGAATACTCATATTCATCCTGGGAAGCGGACACATGGTCCCTACGCACATAGACCGTGACGTTCTTGCAGCCGTGCCGCACCGCGGTACGGGCTACGTCCATGGCAGAGTTCCCGGAACCGAAGATAGCCACACTCTGACCTAGATCCACCGCATCTGGGTTATTCAGGTAACTGATGGCATAATGGACATTCCCAAAGGTCTCTCCCGGGATCAACATCCGTTTAGGCCGCCAGGCGCCGGTGCCGATGAATACGGACTGATAACCGTCCTGGAACAGGTCCTTTAAAGTGATGTTTCCGCCGATGGTGAAATTGAACCGGAATTTGATCCCCATTTCCTTCATCCGGTCTTCGAACCGGTCCAAGATGTAGCGGGGCAGTCGGAAATCAGGGATCCCGTAGCGCATGATCCCCCCGATCTTGTCCCGGGATTCAAAGACGGTGATTTGGTAGCCCCGTTTGGCCAAGATGATGGCAATGGTAATCCCTGCCGGGCCAGCACCGATGATGGCGACTTTTTTCCCGTTGGAAGGGGCTTGCTGGATCTTCAGTCGGTCGAAACAAGAATCAGAGATGTAATTCTCGATGGCAGAAATATGCACTGGAGCCCCCTTGATCCCCCGGATACAGTGCCCCTCACACTGGGCCGCATGGTTGCACACCAGGCTGCAAACTACAGAAAGGGGATTGTTATCGAACAGCATCTGAGCCGCCGTCATCAAATCATTTTCCTTGAACAGACGGATCATTTCCGGGATATTGGTATGGATGGGACAGCCTTCCCGGCACATAGGCTTTTTGCACTGGAGACACCGGTTGGCCTCTTCTAATTCATGGATGGACATACGAAGAACCTCGTTTTCAAATAGTGTTTTTGTATAGTTTATAGAAGCAGCAGGGTTCCTGTCAAGCTCTTGAATAAAAATCTGCGGTCGCGAGCCTGGATGTTTTGACCGTATGTTCTTTTTCTATAGGATGATAAGACAAACCCAGTTGAAATCTGCAAAGCTGGATTTTCGGTCTGCACCAACAAGCCTGCGACTCACAGCCCGCGACCCGCGACAAAAAGGCCTGCATCTTTCGATGCAGGCCTTTTCTCCTAACCGGCAGCTCCCTATCCTCCCGGACCGTTTCCAGTCGAGTACTTTCGGCGTATAAGGGCTTAACTGCTGTGTTCGGCATGGGAACAGGTGGATCCCCTTAGCTGTCGCCACCGGATTTTCAATTGAAGGCATGAGCCCTCAAAACTTCATGAAGAGACGTTTTAGTTCATCGTTGTTCGTTGGTCGTTCATCGCTGAACCACCTTCGTCAACGGCCTGATTTAAGTCAAGCCCTCGACATATTAGTACAGGTCAGCTTAACATATTGCTACGCTTCCACACCCTGCCTATCGACCTGGTCTTCTTCCAGGTGTCTTACCAGCTTATGCTGTGAGAGATCTCATCTTAAGGATGGTTTCACGCTTAGATGCTTTCAGCGTTTATCCGTTCCGGACGTAGCTACCCAACTATACCCTTGGCAGGATAATTGGTACACCAGCGGTCCGTCCACTCC